>JACRDE010000224.1 GCA_016212935.1 Desulfomonile tiedjei
GCACCATCAGCGCGCTGAGCCCCATGGCCTCTTGTTTGGATTTCTCGTACGTCTCGGCCGACATGGCTTCCTTTTTCTTCGCCGATTCCAGTGCGGAATCCAGGGTGCTCTGCTCAATTTCGCCGATGGCTTGTTCCAGAGACTCGATCTTGTTTCTCAAAAGACCCATCTTGAAGTAATCCGGTGAATAAATGGACTTCAATCCAGTGTATTCAGATCTGAGCGAAGCCAGTTGGCTCTTGAGGCTTTGCAAGTATTCGTTGGACATTTGCGGCGGCAGGACTTTGTCTTTGTCGAATTTCAGGGATTCTATGGTCTGTCGAGAGTCTTTGGACTGGTAAGCGGCCTCGCCTGCACGCTGAAGGAAAGTCATGGGATTCCTGTCCTGAAAGACCACACCGTGTGTTTTGCTGAACTCGAGCAGATTGGATTCGGACTCCTTCAATTGTCTCTCAGTTTCTGCCAGTTCTTTCTTGAGCCACTCCCGCACCTTTGCGTTGATTTCCATTCTCTTGCGGCGGCTCTCGTCTACGAAAGCCTCCAGGTATTTCTCCAGCATACGCTTTGCAAGAACCGGATCCTCGGCAGCCATATCCACCTGAATCAACTGAGTTCCCTTTACCGAGGTAACAGTCACTCTTGAAAGGATCTCGTCAGCAGCGGCGGCCTGTCGTCTTTCTTCTTGCCTTTGATCCGAGACGGCCCCGGCTTTGTCCTGTTGGGCATCGCCCTCGGAAGTACTCTTCTTGGGCGGATCGGTTTGCGCCATTAGCTTCAAGAAAGCTTCAGCCAGCCGCCTGCTTTTCAGAAACTCTATCTGAGTTTGATAAAACAGTTCGAACTGACCGAAATACGAAAACAAATCGTTCATATTCGAAGAACTTGGAAAAACCTTCTCCATCTCTATGGTGGCACTGGATCTGTAGGATGGCGTTGCGGTATAAGCGTAAAATCCGGCTACAAGAATTGATACCGCGAAAATCCCGGCCACGATCCACTTTCGATAAAGAATTGCGTAAAAGTATTCGATAATTGTATTCCGGTCAAACCCCGATTGGAAGGACGACTCGTACGGCTCAAGCGGCTGAACGTATTGGGGCCGTAGGGCTCGCCCTTCCGCTGGAAAACTGCCTTCGTCAAATCGGCTCACGATTTCGGAACCGTCTTTGCTCTTCATGTTCAAGCCTCTCACGAGCAGGGCTGCTGTTTGTAGTAAGGATTATCGGGTCTTCGCATGATCACATTTAACAGTGATGAGAATCTAAGACACCTATAGATCTCTTTGGTTTCAGCGCGGTCTTTTTTCACCGAACGCAACCTATTGATAATTCTATACGGATAAGCCTCGGCTTTCAAGCAATTTTGTTAACAAAAAAAACAGGTTCGCCACGCGATTTATAACATGGTAGTGCTATGACACGTTCCGCACAAAATTCAAAAAACGGCGATGTCAGTCCAATAGTCGAATCATCCCTAACACGGCGCACATTTGCCGTGACGCTCTCTACACCAGAAGACTCCCTCTGTTTAGCGTCGTCTAACCACTTCACAATCAACTGCTGGCGCCCCGCATTGGAAACCTATGGAACTCCACCAGTGTTTATCACCATGTTATCGGGAGAAAAGCACTGTTCCGTTGACCGAACCGGCTCAAGTGACCGAGGCCTAAAAAACTTCACCAACCGTAGCGCCTGGTCCACGCCGTATTTCCACAGGATGACAAGAAGAATCCCCGAGCAAGCCAGCCCGAACATAGCGGCAACAAGAAGAATATAACCAATCCAGCGTGCGCCGATGCTGTCCGGAGACAAGGGGACGACCAGTATTAGGAGCAGAAAAAACGACTTGGGCAAAGGTCCCAGCACGCCGAAGAAGGTCTGAAAACAATCCAGTACCTTCACTATTATTTTGAAAGCCGCCCACAGCACACCTACACCCAGGACCGCAAACATCGCGATTCTGGCGGCCAGCACAGTGCTTGACGATACTTCCAATCCACTGAAAAGAAAATTCAACTGAAAAAAACTCTGGAGGTAAGGCAGGGAGTCTTCGAGAGTGGCCATATCTGGTCTCCTAAATAACTAAACCTACAATTTAATCAAAGGTCACAGTGACCTGAAATCACGCAAATTAATACACATATCGTCGCGCGTTTCAACTAAAAAGCGCCTGAGCATGTATCCTTTCGTCACTCTGGGCAACTGACAAACGTTCGTTGCCATTTCGAGGGACGCAGACCAGAAGCAATCTCAGTGGGTTGACTGCAAGAAGGATAAGATTGCTTCGTCGCTTCGCTCCTCGCAATGCTAGCCTGCCCCACGTGACTGATACCATTTCGCCTTTAAAAATGTAAAATCAGGGAGGCACTTCTTATTAATAACGTTCGATTTCTTGTTTTCTCGAGAAGAAGTTGGATTGCGATCGATGTAACTTACTGCTTCTATGAGAGAAATAGGATAAAGTTTGGTTGCGGCCGCAGGCCGCGTCCTGTAAGAAGTTCCTCCCCGAACCCCATCTCAAGGACTTTTAATAGACTGGATTCCGGTCTTCGCCGGAATGACGGATAAAGAGCCGAACATCATTAAGTTAGCGCATATGGAAGGGCATTGCTAAACAGGATCCGCTCAATCTTACTACTTTGAATGAGCATTGGTATTACCAGGGCATTTGCATCAAGAAATGGGGGTCCAACAGGCCCTGATTGCTATCAACCTTGAACCTGTACTTGCGAAAAAAAACAATCAATGCGATATTGTTAATGAATATATACTGACCTGATTCGAAATGCTCAGAGCGAGTCTTGTCCCATGTTAAATGCCAGAAACCGGAGGATCCTGACCCCTGCTCGGTTGCTCCTCATTGGAATGTCGGCCGCAGTTTGTGCATTGGTTTTGCTTTGGGTTTGGGGCAGGCCCCGGAATCCTGTGGATCAGGCCCGTGGGGTTGTAGGTCGCGGAGACGTGGCAAAGGCGATTGAAATGTTGGATCAGGCCGTTCAAGCCGATTCGAAAAACACCTCGGCCCTTATTCTCAGAGGGTGGGCAAGGGAGCGCCGGAATGATCAGGATCAGGCGCTTTCGGATTACACCGCAGCCATCGAAGCCGACCAGAATTGCGGGGCGGCGTGGGAAATGCGGGGCCGCCTTTTGGCGAGGCTACAGGATTATGACGGAGCTATGCGCGACCTGAGACGTGCAGCCGAGCTACAGCCTCACGCTGCAACAATTATTTCAACCATGGGCCTGATTCAATTCTATCAAGAGAATTTTGAGGAAGCCCGAATCTTGTTCGACAAGAGCACAGCACTGGATCCATCGGAAGAATCCGCGTACTTTGGAAGAACTGCCATCTGGGTCGAGCAAAACGATTACCCTGCAGCAATTGCTGAGATTAACCGGCTCATAAAATTGCAGCCACAAAATGCTCAAGCCTTTTTTCGTCGCGGATTCGGTTACTTGAGAGATAATCTACCTCTCAAAGCGCTGGCAGACTTCGACAAGGCCCTGGAACTGGATCCCGAATTAAAAGAGATCTACTGGTACCGTGCGGACGCGTATCGAGCGGTCAACGATCTCGACAAGGCCCTGATCGATTACCGAAAGGCCGCTGCCATCGACCCGGAAGATTCCATACTGTTTCTCAATCAGGCCACTTTGCTGATGATGATGGGGCGATATGACGAGGCTCTGGAGATGTTGAGGCGCTCGATCGTGCTCGAACCCGACAATCCTCTACCATATACGAATCGGGCTTTGCTTTATTTGAGCACTGGAAACTATCTTGGAGCATTGCGGGATTTGAACAAAGCCCTGGAGATCCAGGAAGACGACCCATGGCTGTTGATAAAGCGCGCATACATATTCAAAATCATGGCCCGATGTGACCGGGCTTTGGCAGATCTGGACTATGCTATCGAGCTTGACCCCGAAAACCATGAAGCCCTGCTGCTCCGGGGAAGTCTCTATTTCAACGAAACGCAAGTGGAACGAGCGATAAATGATCTGAAACAGGCAGTGAACCTGCTCCCTGAGGATCCGACTGCCTATCAACTCCTGGCCGAGGCCTACCTGAGAAAAGGTGAAATCAGCACTGCTCTCGAGATGGTCGGCCAGGCGCTGAAGAAGGAATCATCCTTTCCTCCGGCATACGTGACTCTGGGAGATATTCACACTGCAGATTTCCACACCGACCGTGCCCTCGAAGCTTACTCAAAGGCCCTTACGGTAGACCCGAATCACTTTGAGGCACGGGTGAGGAGGGCAAAATTGTTCATTGAACTCGGCAGCCATAAAGAAGCTGCATCTGACCTGGAGCTGGCCGCAAAAGCCAATCCTTACAGCGGCGAAGTCTACCGCCTACGAGCAAAATGCTACGAAATTCTGGGCAACGAAGAAAAGGCAAGGCAGGATTGGTGGAAAGCTCGGGTTTTCGCACACAGATAATTCTATTAGCAATGTGCGTTCAAGCGCGCAACTGAAATTAATTTGTCCTAGTTCTTTTCCGCTGCTCTCGCCTTGGTCAAGTAATCCACCATCATATAATCAGGAAGCACCTTAGCCAAGGTCCCTTTCTCCAGGGCTGCTATGGGCATCGAAGGGTCCATGCAGTTATTTATGTCCTGAACCACTGCGGCGCCACCAGCGGAGCGAACTGAAGCCAATCCTTCAGCTCCGTCCTCTCCAGCACCCGTCATCACCACTCCGATTGCCCTACTGCTCAATGTTTCGGCCAAGGAATTAAAAAAGTGGTTTATAGAGGCCTCGGATTCTGTTCTCTGGACTGCAGAGACGCCCAGCGCTCCGTGGGAATTCTCCATTCCCAGCAGGTAATCCCCGGAACAGACGTAACACGCTCCCCTTTCCGGGATGAACGGTCCGCTGACGGTCCTTACCGGAATAACGCTGTGCGCATCCAGGTACGACACAAAGGGCTCAACATACTTTGAGGCGACAAGGATTACAGCAATCAAGACATCTGAGAATTCAGCCGGCAGCCCTGGAATGATCCGCAGTAGGCCGTAATATCCTCCAGTTCCGGCTCCAATGGCAATGAAACGGGTGTTGGAGTCTGGCAAACCTTTGGAGATCTTCTCATCTCTTGCAAGGGAAGCGGACATCCTTATGTAGCGGGATCGTCCCGTTCTGATCGCAGCAGCGCGCTTGACTTTGGAGATTATGTCGGTTTTTTGGGCTTCCAGATTTTCGTCTTCCCGCCGCGACGGCTTGGCGATCACGTCGATGGCGCCGAACTTGAGAGCATCAAAAGTCGTCTTGGCGCCCTCCTTGGTTAACGCGCTGATCATCACGGTGGGCACAGAATGCTTCACCATTATGTGTTTCAGGGCAGTGATTCCGTTCATTCGGGGCATTTCCACGTCCATGGTCACTACATCCGGCTGGAGCTCCTTGACCATGGTCAGCGCTTCCAGCCCGTCCTTAGCCCGCCCCACCACTTCTATGGAAGAATCTTCGCCCAGAATGCTCGTGATCTGTCGACTCATGAGGGCCGAATCATCGACTACGAGCACTCTGATTTTATCTGCTCCGTTATGTCCCATTTATCTGCTCTTGACGCCAGCTTCTCTGCTCAGAATCTCTCTGGCAAGCTGGATGTATGCCTTCGCTCCGGGAGACTGCAGTTCGTATGCTATTACAGGTTGTTGTTTGGAAGGCACCTCGGCCAGTCTGGGATCCCGCGGAATAATTGTCTTGAATACGTGCTCCCTCAGATATCCGCGAATCTCCTGAACAACCTTGACTGTGAATCCGGCCCTCTTGTCGGCCATGGTGACGAGAAACCCGAATATTCCAAGCTTTGTATTGTGCAAGCGCTTCACCTCCAGTGCCGACCTGAGAACTCGTCCCACAGTGGCCATGGAAGCATACTCGCATTGGATTGGGACTAAATAAGAATCACACGCTATCAGGGCGGAGTAAGTAGGATTATCCAGCCTGGGCGGACAGTCCAAGAATATGAAATCGTATTGGGATTTAACTTGATCTATAATTCTGTTCAATTTTTGCGGATCCCGCTGGAGCAGGTCAGCGTACAAGGCTTCCTCTGCGCTGGAACGAATATTCGTTGGCATTATGTCAAGACGCGGCAAACGCGGACTAACCTGATAGATCCCTTTAGCCGGAGACACGCCGTCCCGAAGAAGCTCAAGCAGTCCGATCGGAGTTTGCGACGGCTCGATTCCGAAGCACTTGTCAAGGCCGCACTGGGGATCCAGTCCGACGAGCAGAACTCTTCTCTTTATGGCCGAAATGCACGCTCCCAAGTTGACGGCGGTCGATGTTTTGCCGACCCCGCCTTTTTGGCTGACGATTGCGATGAGCTGGCCCATGTATTTGGATTCCTTTTACAAGTCCATAGTGCTGTAGTCTGTGGCTTGCTGCTCCGTCTTGGCGTACCTCATTCCCTGGTGCGTCTGAGAAAGCTGTCGTTGTCGCGCTATTACGTCTTCTATCACTTCCAGTACATCCAGTACCAGCGCTATGGTTCCGTCGCCCAGTATGGTTGAACCCGCCAGGCCTCGGCTCTTGAAGACGTGATCCGCAAGGGGTTTGATCACGACGTCCTGTTCTCCGATGAGATCCTCCACCAGAAAACCCACAGACTTGAGACCTGCCGTGGTGAGCACAAGGAATTTAGGACCTGTGGTCTCAGATGGCTGCTTCAGCTTGAAGATCTCGTTGATCCTGAGGACCGGTATGGTTTCATCCCTGAATTTTATAACTTCAAACCCTTCGATGGTAGTGATTTCGTGCGGTGCGACCTGGATAATTTCACGCACCGATGTCAAAGGAATGGCGAAAACATGCTTATTGGAACGGATCAACAAAGTCTGGATAATGGCCAGGGTGAGAGGAATCTTTATGGAGATTCTGGTCCCGTAATTTTCCCTGGATTCTACTTCCACGTGGCCGTTAATCTTTTCCACGTCCTTCTTGACCACGTCCATTCCCACGCCTCTCCCCGAGGTGCGGGTGACCTTTTTGCTGGTGGAGAAACCGGGCACGAACAACAGATTATAGGCATCCTGTGGAGAAACGGACTTGGCATCCTGAGCATCTAACAATCTGTTTTCCACGGCCTTTTCGATCACCGCCTGGGTGTCAATGCCGCGTCCATCGTCTTCCACGTCTATGACTACCTGGTTGCCCTGAGAGTACGCACTGAGTGTGACTGTTCCTTCTTCCCTCTTCCCCTGTTTTTTCCGGGCGGCTTTGCCTTCTATGCCGTGATCCACAGCGTTTCTGATCAGATGGACCAGAGGGTTGTAAATCTGCTCGATCACTCGTTTATCTACTTCCGTATCGCCGCCATGGACATTCAATTCCACTGTCTTGCCTACTCTGCGGGAGAGATCTCTGATCAGCCTGGGCATTCTGTTGAAAAGCTGACCAACAGGCAGCATTCGGAGTTTCATGACTCCTTCCTGAATGTCCGTAGCTACCCGGCCCAAAGAAATGCTCGCTTCGCCAACTTTCAGAGTCAGGTCCTTTATGGCCTGGATTTCTCTTTTACCCACTTCGCCTCTTGTCGACAACGCTCTTTGGAAGTTTTTCAGTTCTAGAGCAAGCTGTTCCACATACGAGCGGTTAACGACGAGTTCTCCGACTTGATTGAGCAGGACATCCACTTTGGCCGAGTCCACGCGCATCGTCTTGACCACAGGGCCTTCCTGGGAATCACGTGAAGGCTGTGGAACCGCTGTCTCTGCCTGAGAGGACTGTTCGTATTCTGCGGTGGTGACCGGCGCTGTCACGGACTCGATCTCGCCGGTGGGGTTCTCCTGAAGATGCACCTCATCCTGAGCAGGCACGACAAGAGAGTCCGAGGCATCAGCCAGCGTGCTCGGCATCACCTCAATTGTGGTTTCAAATTCCGGCATAGGTTGCGCCGCCGGCCTCGGTGCAGGCAAAGGCTCGGGCACAGGCGGAGCCGCTTGAGGGTGTAGCGCCATTTCCAGACCGCCAAGGAAGTCCTGGAAACGGGAGAGGCTGTCTTCCATAAACGCGAGGTCTCTTGGGGAGAGTGAATCCATCTTTTGCGCTGACCATACCGTTCTTTCGTACCACTCATCCAAAAATGATGCGAGACTCTGGTAATCCATATACGTAGAGGAGGACCTAATGGATTTTATCAGTTCCGCGCAGGACTCCAGATCCGCTGGAGACGCCTGACGGTTTTGAATGGTGATCACGTAGGGGCGGAGCTTGTCCAGTATTTCCCAGCCGTAGGCAAGGAAGATCTCTATGACTTCTCGGTCCGAGTCCTCGCCTATGGAACCCAACTCGCTCAAAATGTCGCCTGCCTTTTGGCCGTACGGGTAGAGTTGATCGATTGCTCCCGCGCCAAGATCTTCGTCTCTCGAGAACATGCCCTCAAACTCGCTAAGCAGCTCGTCATCCACGTCCGCCAGGAGCGAGCCCTTTGTTCCCGGTGCCTGCGTGTGCTGCTTGACCGGGTTCACCGTAGCGCCTGCAAACCTCAGTATGGAATCGACAATTTCAGGGGAGACGGAAGGTATCCTAAGCAATGTGGCGGCGTCCGCCTGCGACAATTGCTGTATAGAAGAAAATCCTGCCCTTTCTATCTCAGCCACTGCTTCCATGGAAATTCCTGGAGCCTTCTTCAGCTCGAGAGCGAAAGCTGACAATTCGGGGGCGAGTGCAGGCATTTCCGGTAGTGCAGCCCCGGACGCAGCTTCTTCTGAGCGCTCCAGAGATTTTTTCAGCGGCAGAAACAAGTCCTCCGGATAAAACGACCGTAAGCTGTAGAGGATCGCCCGCAATGAGTCGATTTCTTCGGGGGACAAGCTTTCCCGATCCTCTTCAATAGCATTGACCTCTTCTTCCATGGACTCGAGAATGTCGACGGCTTCGGAATAGCCCATCGAACTCATGGAGTCTATTAGATTCGCAAGATTTTGAAGAAGTGACGAAATCACTTCTCCGGGCCTGAATCCATCCTGCAGATCGTCCAGATACAACGAGATGTTGAGCAGGAGAGGAATAGTCTCATCAAGAGTGCGATCCGCGTTGGAAGATTCAAGATCCTCGTCCACTTGTTCAGACGCTTCCTGTCGGATGACTGTTTCCGGCGAATCTTCATATCCTTCCGGAAGGACATCCATCTCCCCTCCGAACATTTCTTCTTCCGTTGCCGTCTGCGCTTCTTCCGACCCAAAACGACCGGCCTCGTACGGAGAGATCTCTTCCTCGGGAAACTCTTCGTAAAATTCCACCCCATCAGCCTCGGACACGTCTTCGGCTTCCTCTGTCGCCGTAGAGAGGACTTCCTCCTCTTGGAGTTCCGCGGGCAAATGGGGCTCCGTCGCTGGCTCCGGATCGCTTATCTTTTCTAAGGAAGGTTCTGCTGTGGCCTCTACTACCAGGGCTGTCCTGGGCGTTCCTTGGAGAAAGCCCTCCAATTCGCTCATCATGGCGGAAATAGTAGTTTTTTCCTCGTGATCCTCAGATACCTCGGCTATCAGGGTGAGAATCAGATCCTTGGCCCTGAAAAGGAATTCCAGTATGGCCGAATCCAGTTGCAGGACGCCCTCGCGCATACGATCCAACAGGTTTTCCACCCCGTGGGTAAGAGTGCTGGAGCGCTCAAGCCCGATATACTCTGCCGAACCCTTGATGCAGTGGACGGCGCGGAAGATGTTGTTCAGCAGTTCCGGAGTGGTGCCCTCTTTTTCCAGACGTATCAGGCTGTTTTCCATTTCGTCCAGAAGTTCGCGAGCTTCACTGCTGTAGTCCTGAAGAATTTCGGTATCGATCATCTTCTTTCCTTTCCATCGCCAAGCACACTGGCGCAGACCCTCTCAAGAGATGCGAGCGGATTCTCTATGACCTGTCCGTCGGAACCACCTTTCGACCGTCGAATCTAGTGTGATAGAATTCAAATTCCCGCATAACCGAACTGAGCAACTCAAGATCGTTTCTTATAGTCTGAATCTGGTCGGTGAGGTCTTCCGCACAACCCGCCGCATTTCCGTTCTTGAGGAGTTTCTCTATTTGTTCAATTGCCGACTGAGAGTTTCCGACTGTTGTTCCCATTAAGAGAAGCACTTCCTGAAAGTTTGCCGACATGTCGTTGATTATCTGCGCTATTTCTCTGAAATCGTGCTTGGGATGCACGTGGACGGTGGCGCTTAGTTCTCCCCTTGACATTCGTCTGGCTGCGCGGGTCAATCCCTCCAATGGGATTGCAACTCGTCGGTAGAACAAATATACGATTGAGCCGAAGCATGCGATCAAGACTGCCAGAAGGACCGTCATGCGGGTTTTTTGACTGCTAAGAAACTCTATCTCCTTGCGCAGATCGCCCGATGGATTGCCTCCGGAGTTCGTCTTGAGCAGGACTTCAATCTTCTCTATCTCAGTGTGTAACTCGGCCACGAACAAAGCGTTCAACCCTATCGCCACCAGAGCCAGCAAGCAGAAGACAGCCACCAACCGGTAACGGGTAGCTAGCAGGGCAAATCGTTTCCCACGCGACCTCTTCGGGTCTTCTATGGGAAACCGCGGACTTGAAGCGGGTTGGGTTGCCATGGGATTTACTGTTTTTGCTCGAGTTCCCTGATGATTCTGGTAATAGAAGGGGTGTCGGTCTTGTTTATAAACCCCTTGGCTCCCAACCTCTCGGCTTCAGTTTTGTATTTCTCGTCGTTAAGGATCGTCAGAAACAGAATATTGGCTTTGGGGTCTTCGCCCATAATTTGCTTTGCGGCCGTTATGCCATCCATATCCCTCATAGTGATGTCCATGGTGACCAAATCTGGCTTAAGGGCCCTGTAAAGCTCGATAGCCTCGATACCGCTTCTTGCCTCACCTATAATGGCGTGTCCCTGAGATCGCAGCTCTTCTATGATCCTTTTCCGCATGAAGCCGGAGTCGTCGACTACTAGGACCCGCATGGCCATTCTGCACCTCTCGAAAACCTTCTGCTGTTACTTCATCTTGACGGCAATGCCGTTTAGATTTCACGGCTGATTCGGAACTGCTCAACCAATTGCCCGAGCTCTTCTGCCGTTCTAGCAAGCTCGTCGGTTGTTTGGGACGCACCTGCAGCACCCTGAGCGTTGCGCGTTGCGACATCGGACATCTCGGACATGATTTGTCGGAGCACAGCGGCTCGTTCGGTCTGAAGACCTGTCAGTTTAGTGATGTTTTCCGCACGTGCCGTAACCTGTTCCATTTCCTGGGTAACTGCGGCGGATGTCTCAACCTGAGCGCCGGCTCTTTCCAGAACGCTTCGGCTGAGGTCTCGGATTTCGCCCATAAGACCGCTGGCTCTTTCACGTCGTTTGGCCTGTTCTGCCGTGAGGCCGAGAATGTCCTGAGCGAGTCCTGTGAGTCTCTCCATGGCTTTTTGGACGTCTGCAGCGTCTTTGGCTTCACGGACAGTACCTTCGGAGATACCACCAATGAGCGAGTTGGTTCTTGCCACGGCTTCTTGGATCTGGTTAAGAGCGTCACGGCTCGTGGCGGAGAGGCGCTCTCCTTCCTCAACCCTCTTGTTACTTGCTTTGATGAGGTCGGCGATTTCGTTGGTAGACTCAGCGGTTCTTTCAGCCAGTTTTCTAACTTCGTCTGCAACGACAGCGAAACCTTTGCCGTGCTCTCCGGCTCGGGCCGCCTCGATAGCCGCGTTGAGAGCCAAAAGGTTGGTCTGTTCTGCGATAGAGGAAATAACGACCATGATTTCGTTGATCTGCTCGGAGCTGTCAGCAATGGCCCTCATACCTTCAACCACCTTGTCGACAGCGAAGCCTCCTTCTCGTGCATACCGGTCAGTGATTTCTGACTGACGAGCAGCTTCAACAGCGCTCTTGGCCATTTCCTCGATGGTCTGGACCATACGATTCACGGCTTCGGATGTATCCCGCGCGGCGTTGAACTGTTCGTTTGCTTTTCCCGCGACCTCTCGAGCTGTTGCGCCCATCGCGTCGACCACCGATTCACCTTCACGGCTTTGGACGTCCTGGTCACCAGCACTCTTTGCCATTCCCTCCATATCTGTGGCCATCTTTTGGAGAGATTCTTGAGTAACCGTGGCGGACTTAAGCGTATTTTCCGCATTCGACGAAACCTGAGCTGCGGTTTCCCCCATGGCCGCGACCCTCTCGAGCACGTTTCGGGCTCTTTCGGCCTGAGCGGTTGCATTCACCATGATGTTCTGTGTGATCTCGTTCACCGCTCCGGCGGAATGACGCACCTTCGCGACGCCTTCGAGCACTGTAGCGAAGGATCCTTGCAGTCTTTCCAGAAGGCCGTTGAACGTTTCAGAAGCTCGTCCGGTTTCGTCTCTGGTAGTAACCTGTGAGCGCAACGTAAGGTCCAGGTTCTCACCGACCTGGGACATTGTGGAGGCAAGGTTCGTGATCGGCCTGGAAATGGTTGCAGCAATCACCAGGGCTGCGATGATGACGAATACCATAACGACCGCCGCAACAATGGTGTTATTCCGCACAATGATCGGCAGGTAAGCCATAACTTCACTTCTGTCTGCGCCAGCACCTAGGATCCATCCAAGACCGGCGAAGTTTCCCAGACCGCCGGAATAATGTATTCCGACTATCTTGTTATCCAGTTTTCCTGTCTTCACGTTCGTGAACTGGTACACGTGTTCGGAGTCTTTGCGCTTTATTGCTTCATCCAATGTCGGGAGATTAATCTTAGGTCCGGTAATATCTTGGTCATAAAGGGCTTTGTTGGGATGGATTATGGGCTTATACTTATTGCTGACAACCCAGATATAACCGGACTCGGCTACTTTGACTGAGTTAATGATTTCCTCGATCGGTGACCACTTCAGATAGGCCAGAACGACTCCGGTGACGTTCCCTCCGATCTTGACAGGCGCGGCAATTGCCCCGGTCCAGCCCTTTGATGCAGGGTCGATTTGTTCGACAAGTTTGGAGAAATGAGCGTCTCTGAGAGTGAGTTTTCCTCCGCGGGCTCCCTTGAATCCCTCCTGTGCCGAGAAATCAGTACCCACTGAAGCCGGCCAGCTCGATGCCACGCAGTTGCCTTTCGCGTCAAGGAGGAAGATGCCCTCGTACGAGCCGTACAGCTTGACCATTTCACGCATCGTTTCCGACGCGTCCTCTCTGACCTCGGCGACCTCCAGGGCTTCCTTTATGAGCCTTAGGTCCGCCCAGACCAAGACGTCGCTTACCCGGTCGTTCATGAAGACGTTCAGCGACCCTGCGGCTGCTTCAGCGATGGCTCTCAGCTCACGTTTTGCAGAGTTTTCCGCTTCAGTAACGATGGTGTTGTAACCGACAAAGCCCGAAACGGCAAAAGGGATGAGAGCGATCAAGAGGAAGTAAAGCAGAAGCTTATTCCTGAGGCTCCCGCCGAGAGGCATTGATTTCAATATCTTCATGGCCGTCCCTCCTGAGGGTGATCTACTGTATGCTTAGGTAAATCTGAGTCCATTTTAAGTGCTTAGCTCTAATGCCAAGTTTCCGGCTCTCATGGCGACCGGCTACCTGGATATGCTCTCCATCGTCTGCGGTATTACGCGCGATACGCCTTCCAGAGCGTCTCTCTCTTCCAGGGAGAGTATCCGCCTGAAGTCCAAAATCACCAGTATTCCTTCGTCGAGATGCACCACGCCACTGATGTACAGGCTCTGCACACCGGCCACTATGATGTCTGGAGGCGGAGAGATTCTCGAAGCAGGGACCGTGATAACCTTCGCGACCGAGTCCACTATGAACCCAGTGACGCTTCCTTCTATTTCGACGACCAAAATACGGGTTCCGGGCTTCTGAATGGCTGGGGTGCCTTTGGAATAGCCCCGCAGCCGCAGCCTTCTCCTCAAATCGATTACCGGAATTATATTTCCACGAAGATTGATCACCCCTTCCACGAAATCCGGGGAATTGGGGATCTCTGTAATCGTGGACATCATGATGATCTCCTGCACCACTAGTATCGGCACTCCAAAGCGCTCTGATCCAATAGTGAAACTGATCATCTGAACGTTTTCTTCCGTTTCCGGAGTCGCCTTTCTGTACTGGTCCCTACCGTTCATGGAAGCTCTCCTGTTTGGGGGACGGCCATCAGCCGATCACCACCGACCGGATTATGTTTTTCAAAGTCTCGGCCAACAGATCGGCCGGACATTGGTAGTCAACTAAGCCCTTTTCAAGAGCCGCTTCGGCCATCCTCGGGTCAGTGCTTGACATGGGGTCCTGCACCAAAGTGATTCCCTGGCCCTGCCTGACAGCTTTGAAGCCTCCGGTCCCGCGGTCTGCTCCGCCTGAGAGCAGAACGGCCAAGAGACTTCTGCCCATGGCCTTCGAGGAGGAAACGAGGAAGTGATCCAGCACGTTCACCCCTCTGAGATCGGAAATTATTTGGAGAACCGGGCGATCCCCGACTCTTGTCAGCTCGACGGGAACAGTAGCCGGGTGTACGTAGCAAACTCCGTCAAGCAAAGTGGAGCCGGATTCTAGCGGCAGAACCTCCAGTCGACTTCTTCGGTTAAGATAGTCGATAAATGCTCCTATTGCTTCCTGCTGCATGTCGTGGAGCACGACCCAGGAGGACGGCAAGTCCGCGGGCAAGAGCGGAATAATTCGAATCAAATCCGTGGCACCACCCGTGGAAGCACCCAGTATAGTCAGGAACTTGCTTGGACGAGCATCTGGTTCGTCGGACGGGTCCTTCACCACCGGAGGAGGAATTTTCACTCGCCGAATACGTTCATATTTTATTTGACTGGCTTCTTTTATCCGACGCACAAGATCGTCCGCTCGTCCATCCATCCGCCAATTGTTTTGAGGTTTCCTGAGGAAATCCACTCCTCCCAGGCACAACAGGTCAAAGGGATTGGCCCCCACACCACCGACAAAGCCGCTCAAAATGACTACCGGGCAGGGGCTTCTTATCATTATGTGCATAAGAGTGGTACTTCCCTTCATGACAGGCATATCCCAGTCCAAAAGAATCAGATCCGGCTTAAGTTCGTCGATTTTGGCAAGAGCTTCCTGGCCGTTGGTAGCGTATCCGGCCACCATTATCCCGGGATCTGCTTGAAGGATCTCCTGTACGATCTTTCGGATGAAACGGGAATCGTCAACTATCATCACCCTTCTCGCTGGCTCTCCGTCTAGAGCCAATTCTTGGGCGGCGTACGCACCGTTCCCGGCCGATTGCTGCTCAGTTCCCATGCTCACTGGGCCTAAGGCATGTCGGATCTCATCCTTTTGGCGCATGCCCTCCATGAGAAGGCTCTGCCAATCCATGAAAAGGCTCCGTTCCGGGACCGAAAGCGCGACTTGAGAAAGGAATTCTCCTCCCTCCCATCCGAGAATTTCATAAAAAGCTTCCACTCCCGTCAGGCTGTCGCATTCAGCATGAATTATCCCGCCGTCGTGGACGTAGATTGCGCCCCTGTTTCGCTCGTGAAAGACCCACAGAACTGTACTGTCCTTCCTGTAGCAAAACATCTGGATCACATCTTCCAATTTCATGGCCACGACTCGTCCCACAAAACTCTGCTGAGGCTCGAGCATGTTGTGGAGCATCTCGCACATTTTGTCGTAAGCAAACGGTTCTAACAGGAAGTTCGCACAGCCCAAGGAAAGAGCTGGGATAACTAGCGGTTCGAATTTTTGAGCTGCGACAACGACCACTTGAACGAAGCTTTTTGACTCTCGATTCTTGCGCAGGAGTTCAATACAGTCGAGCCTTCCAGGTCCTTCGTGGTCGAAAACCACCATGTCAACCAGATTATTGCGGATTAATTCAAGGGCTTCCGACATGCGATCGGTGTGTTGGATCTTGTGCACGGACCCGAGCTTTTCGAAATATCCTTCAATAATTCTACCGAGGAGCTTTTCTGTTTCTACAATAAGGATCCTGCGTTCCGACAAAGGCCGCTCCTTCAGACATTTGAACTCGTCGTAAAAACCCTCAATCCTGACTAACACTCACACGAAACAGATTCTAATCGCGGTCGGCGTTAGCACTTGGATTCTTGAGCAAATCGATCAAGACTCCCGTAGGTATTCGAATATTTTTCTCCATGGGCTCGGTAACCTGCGAATCGGCGTGAGTCTTGTTTTTCCACGAAAAGATTTCAAAAAAAGCCTCATCTCCTTGGAGATCGTTCGTTATTGCCCCGTAGATTTCTCCTTCTTTTATGAAGATGGAGCCGCGCATGCTGCCTCTTGCGACATCTATTCTTCTGGACTCTCCGCTGAGCACAATCAAGCGGACAGTCGTTCGAAGGTCATAGCTGGAGAAATCCATTACCTCCGAAAGATCTTCGGGATGATTGTCTTGGGGCCCGATGGGACCGGGATTTCCTGAGGATACATTTGGATCGGTTTTCTTCAGTTTTACTTCTCCTCAGAAATCCCTTTCGGCAGAATTTGTTCTGCCGTGCAGGGGCTTGACAAGCCCTTATTCGGGGATTCCGCCTCTCGCTTCTCTACAGCGGCCGATTTACGCCGCTGCGCCTTCAGACCAGCAGTACCCAAAAATCGCAGAGTGTGCCTGCTCGAACAAATCCTAACCGTTACGACAGGCTGGGTCTGACCCCGCATCGAGACCTGTCAGAAACGGCGAACAGCGACGTCACTTTTCTGACTGCGCTTGGCTACTGCGCCCCGTCCGCCGACAGGGCCGCTTTCATATCCAGCCGAATCGTAAACCGCACCTGCGAATACCCAAAAATCAGCGCCCTTACCCATGCACTTTTAGGGCTGGGAATTTTGTTCCGTGTTAATCTCTGGTGATTCGAGGATATATGCGACCAAAGTATATCATAGGGAGACGAGCGAAATCAAGAATAATGGCGAGAAGTTTTGGTCGTTCGAGCACGCTTTCCGTTTACTGATGCGCGTTCGGCCTTATTATGAATCCGGGATTGAGGTTTGTGCATGTTTTTCCGGCGTGTTTCTCCATTATCTTCCACCGGCAATTCATATCTCCGGACGCGCGACGCGGAATCTTGGCTCATCACGCTGTGCTCCTCCGGGACGGCAACAAAAGTTTCCGAAATACTCGGTATAGATCCGGAACACGCTCCAGGCGTACGCACCTCATGAGGTACAAAGAGGTCATGGCGAACAACAAGGCTGGAAGAGGCATCGCGAGTTCAGGCGGTGCGACCCCGGACCTGGCCATTCTCTCAGTGGCAAGAGTTAAAGCATAGTAAATGAAGATCGCGAAGAGCCCCAAAGAGACATTATTCAGCCTGCTTTTTCCAAGATTGAGCAACCCGATAGGAAACGCGATTAACGCGAGGGCCATACACGCGAGAGGATGCGTAAACCGTTGAGTAATTAGAATTTGGCCCATGAGGACCACTCTGCGATAATAGTCAGCTTGTGCGCTATCCGCGGCCGTCAACCTCTTTTCCGAGGCTATTCCCACCTGCTCTCTAATGCCGGAAATCGGCATTTCCTCGAACGTTCGATTGGATGCCTGCGTTCCAGCCCGATCCAGGGCGTAATGAAACACGTAGCTCTCAAAAGCCAGGGTTCCAGTGGAGTCTCCATTGAGGTTTTCCTTCAATATGGTTCCATTACGAAGATCCAGTACCAGAGCCTTGCCTTCCGGATCCGGTGCTATTTTCCCCTTTCTTGCGATAATGGTTTTTACGTCGTCTGGGTCCGAAGATTCTCTTATGAAAATCCGACTTAAGATGCCGGTGGACGGGTCTTTCTCCTCGACGTAAAGGATCAGGTTTTTCAACGAGTCAAAGAAAGTCCTTTCTTCAATCCCCGCGTCTACACGTTTAGTCGCTGCTTCCTGCATCAGTCTTTTCGCTTCGGTGATCCCTTTGGGGATGAGCGTCAACGTACAAGCGAAGCTGAGCAATAAACACAGGAAGCCGAGCAGCACCACGGGTGGTAACAAGTGAACGATGGAAATGCCTGCGGACTTTATCGCTGCCACCTCATTGTCCGCGGTCAAACGCCCCAGGCCAAGGAGAATCCCTATGGTAAGGGACAAAGGCAATACGGTCACCAGGGTTCCAGGCAATGCGTTTACCAGAACCTGAAAGAGTATCAAGGTCAACTCCATTCCTGCTTCCATGCCCTTCTGGAGCAGGGGCAGAAAACCGGCAATCAAGCCGGTGATCAGAAAGACCGCGAAGCTGAACAAGAAAGAGACGGTGATTTCCAAGAAGACGTATCTTCCGAGTATTGTCGTAAAAACCAATCTTATCTGCAACCTCCTGGCAGAAGCCTAGAATTGCTCAATTCGGCAAATCGTATAGTTCGGCGATCTCTTTGGGGTCGCCGGCAGCCACTATAGCATAATCCCGGAGATTGATCGGAAGGGATGTGGGAAAATTCTTGCAGGACGTTTTGAAGATTAATGATTATGGCGTGTCACGCGGGGAGGCTCCGTGAACCTTCCAGGAAACTCAGGTATGGAATCGGTCCGGTGCAAACCTCAGTGCCGGTCTTAAGTCTTTCAAGAGTTTTCTCCAAGTAACCGATTGCCCGCTGGAACTCCACTGTTCCTCTTGCCTTGACCTTGTTCTTCATCTTATCAATCTCCATTGAAAGCACCTACACTCATGTTCGCATAGGGTCTTCTGCCAGTGTTCTCCTCTTTCTTTAAACATAAATTCATTCTTTCCCCCCGATCTTGCAAGTACTTACGAGAGGGGCCGGAAAAGAGTCTTTCTAAGGCGAAAGATCATCCCGGTATCGCAGGAAGAGCCCCAAACTGTTTTGTAACTGGCCTTTGATCTGTCACGGCTGGACGGCGATGACCCTGGTGTGACTCAATTGCTTGAAAATCAGCATCTTGGTTATCTCAATATGACCGGCAGCGAACGCCACGCATAAAGCAGTGTACCCGCAATTGTTGCACGAATTTATGTCCGCTCCGTTCTTCAACAAAAGGTCCACTATTCGTCTGTGACCGGCAGCAGATGCAGCCAAGAGGGGAGAATACCCTTGGTATGTCCGGAAATTCACATCTGCTCCGCTGCGCAGAAGCAGACGCGCAATTTCTACGTGATTTCGAAAACACGTCCATATCAACGGCGTGTTACCATCCTTATCCGAAAAATCGGGATATGCTCCTGCTCGGAGCAGGATTTGGACGGCTCCGGAATGTCCTTTGAACGAAGCCCAGAACAAGGCGGACCTTCCGTCCTTGTCAGCGGCGTTTGGACTGCAGCCTTTTCTCAACAGCAGCTTGAGGACCTTCGAGCATCCCTCTCTTGCGGCTTCTATGACTGGAGTGAAGCCTCTCTTGTCCTTTACAGAGGCGTTCGCGCCATGTTCGAGCAACAAATGCACAAGACCGGTCTGATCTTGCCTGCATGCGGCAAGGAGCGCAGTGCCGCCAACCTTGGTGCAAGCGTTCACATTGGCGCCCCGTTCCAGGAGCATTCTTGTCACGCTGTAATGCCCTGAGATAGCAGCGTAAATCAACGGTGTCGCGCCAAAGGAGTTTTCGCGGAGGTTGACTTCCGCTCCCTGGTCAAGCAAAACTTGGACCGGCTCTTCTTGTCCCCACAGACATGCTTTTATCAGAGCATCCGTCATGTGTCCGTTTTCAGTTTGCATGCTCCCTTCATAGGCTGCGAACATTCTCGTGCGGTGCGAATCTTTCGATTCACAGACCGAAATGGCCTCGCTTTGTTCTTGCATGATTTCACCTAAACACGTTTCTCATCCGACAACGCAGACTCGCGAGAATTACAAATTGCCGAACTGGCGGAGTGCATCTCCTGGTCAGGATCGCACAACTTGACTTGGCTTCTGAGGCACAGAGCCTGCTTTATGCAAACAATTGCGAAATGTTGTTAGCTAAAGTAAGCAATTTTGTCCCGCAGCATACACCGCTCAATCTCAGACCGGCAGTTCAACGTTCAATTCAAGCCTCGTTTTTCTGAGTCTGGATTACAGACCCTCGAGCACATTTACCGATTGCATTTAACGTGCCACATCGCGAACTTCTGCCTGCGCGTAAAATGAAGTGACAATTCACGAGATTATGTGTGCTCTGTTGGGGCGGAAAACTTCGCGGGTCTTGATCCCGCTACTGGAAGACGGAGCAAAAACACCGGCAACTGCATCGAGTTGATATCTACGCCTTTTGCAGGTCATCGAACGCGGGCAATAAAAACCCGCGAAATCGCACACAAGGCGTATTCTGCCAAGTCCTTGGAACCTTGATATTAACGAGTCAGTAGGGACTTCGGCCTTTTGCTCAGGATCGTTGGTCAGAGGAACCAGCGGCAATTCGCCGGGCATTTTCAAGATCCTGAGGAGTGTTCAGATTGATGATGAATCTTAGCTCAGGGTCGAATTGCGCTAGCTCTTCTTCGCAGACTTCGTTAATTTTGACCTTATCCAAGAAATTCAAGATCTTGAGGTCGCCCTCGGCCAGGAGTTTCTCAATGTGAGGCAGGCATGCCTTTGAATAAATAGCGTGTAACGGCTCGAGCATGCCAGAAATCCTTGGTATCACCACGTCTGCATCAGACGTGAGCTGCACCATATGCTCGATAACCTTCGCGTTTAGGAACGGCATGTCGCAAGCGACGAGAAACGCCCAGTTCCCTGCACACTGGCTCAGACCGGTGTATAGGCCTCCCAGGGAACCTTTCCCGGGTATCAGGTCTCTATGCATTGGAAATCCAAGAAAACCGAAATCCTCGGGGGAGTTGGTAATTATAAAGATTTCAGAAAACACGCGGCTCAAGACCGACGCTGCCATTTCTATTATAGTCTGACCGTGTATTCGCAGGAGGGCCTTCTTGACTCCACCCATCCTCCGGGCCTGGCCGCCCGCCAGCAATATGGCGCAGACAGGTAGGGATTTCTCGGGCCCCGAATCCGGTCGAGCCGATGATTTTTCGCATTTAGACTGCTGTTTTGGGTCGGAACTGATTTTTTGGTTGTTGGACGGAGGCAATTTGAATATTTACAGGCTGTTGAGTGAAAGATGCGGGAGGGCCGCATTGTGCGACCTTCCCGAAAGATGCTTTCGATACCGAAGTTATCTTTGTCGAGTGGGCCGTCTTTCGGCTCCAGGAGCGGATGGCGGTTCGGGCCGAGGGGCTTCGGGTGATGCCTTTACCTCCTGAGACAGGTTTAGAGCTCTCCGGCTCAGTCGGTCGGCATTCTTGGTAACCTCGCCAAGCTGTCGCCTGTAGATATCCAGAGTCTTCGAGTAATCCGCAAACTGATCTCTGCAGGATCGCTCTTTGACAAACCTGTTCAGAGAATTGACTGCAAGCGATCTGAGCAGTTCCAGTTTCTTGTAAGTGGTCAAGTATTCGATAATATTTTCATCCACAGCTTGGAGATCCGAAAATCTTTTCCTGTCGCAGATGTTCATAAGATGCAATGCCATAATGTCATAGCGGCCTAGAAGCTCCTTGATGTCCCAGATCTTCTGGTTAATCTCAGAGAGTAGTTCCGCAAATCTTTTATACAGCGGCAAGTCGGTTACTGGAACGTCGTGCACTTTGAACTCGATGCCGTCGACCCATTCCGATTCGTCGAAGGCAAGATAGCCGCCTGTTTTAACTCGATAGAGCGCCGCAGGATTCAGGTCTCTATCGCGAACGAGTTCATCTATGTTAATCCTTCTCTTATCCGGACTCTTGAGAGTGATTTCGTAATAGCCCTCGCGAACTTTATCCTGTGAGACTTGCTGCGCCTGAACCAGATTATCTGACATCGCGGCAGTGAGAAAACAAAGGGAACAAATTAATAAGACGTTCCTTTTCGTCATCATATTCTCTCCTTCCGGACAGGCCGGTGAGAACATTCCAAAAGACATCTTTACAGTGAAAGTTACACCGAATAGCTGCAACTATACATGAAAGTTGGCGAAAAATCAATAAATTTCCTCCGATCTTCAGAAAGCGGTCAAATGCTACACAGGACTATTCGAGGTAAGGTCCCCTCGCGAATCGTAGGGGCAGGAATGGAGTATCCGATTTGCTACGCTGGATTGTTGCTGCAGCCAACAGAGGCCCAATAGCTAGGAGTTTTCCGGGAGGTAAGCGTTTTCTCGAGGAATTGCAGTCACAGAGGCCCACAGCCTTTGAATACTGTGGGGACCAGGTCTCTGCCCACTGTTTCCAGCTTCGGTTGCCGTTTGAGCTGGGACGGGCATCAACGGATTTCACGCTCCTGGAGGTGCTTGTTCCAACGTGAGGGTCTGTCAAATGCGCAATTCACGCGCCGCACTTGTTAGTTTCAGGTAAATTATTGACAAAACGGGTAATTTTTGGTATGACAAAATTATCCTTGCTTTCCATAGGGGGAACCGATGAAAATAAAAAGCGCTGCTTTGGCGAGCGTTCTGATGGTTTTGTGGGCTTGGCCTGTTCCGGCGGCCGATATGAACGTGGAAATACTGCTTCTTGATGCTTTCAAAGCCGAAAAGAACAGCCCTTCCTCGGCGAAAACGATAGAAAAGTTTGAGGACGTCCTCAAACAGGACCCGGAGAACTATTACGCCCTCATCAAGATGGGCCTCGTGAAAATGGGCGACCCGGCCCAGCACATGGACGCTGTGGATTATCTCTTGCGCGCAGCCCTTGCCAAGCCGGACCACCCTGAGGCGTATCACTATCTCGCTCAACAGTACTACAAAATGGGCTACATGAATGAGGGTGACAATTATCTGAACAAGTCCCGGAGCCTCAACAGTCAAGATGTTTATGATTCCATATGCTTGTTGGGCTGGAGGTACGAGGACACGGGGAACTTCTCGGCTGCAGTCAGGACATATGCCAAGGCTGCTCTCGCCTCAACCTCACAGCTTAGGGGTAACCCTTACCTCATGAAGAGGCTTTACGAATCAGTGCTGGCATCTTCTGAACCTTACGATTGGAGCCAGTCGGTCTTCAAATTGATGCAGGGCGAAACCGAAGGTGATACTATCATTAGGGCTCTGAGGGCGTCCGCAGGAAGGATGCTGGGCGAGATGGGGCTAGTGGCGAAATCTGGAAACCCGTCAAGTGCTTTGGATCAGAGTCTTCGCACTGCAATACTCGATGAGCTGAGAAGCTTCACCACCAATATGGAACAAGTTCCAGACCGTCCCGAATTGCCCAAGACCGTTTACCGGTTCTTCTTTTGCAACCCTGACGACGTCAAAATTAAGGCCGTTCGGGATCCATATGAAGCATTTGCTGCGGCTTCAATTGATTCCGCGCAGGACCAGAAACGTGTTCTCGGCGAGCTCCAGGCGCTCCGGGAAGAAGCCCTGCGGGAAATAAGCAAGGAATCCACGGATAAAGAGAAGGCACAAAAGTTGTTTACATTTCTTAAGCGCAAAGCCATCACGGAGTACGATGCTCTGGAAGGCTACAGCGCCAAGGGAATCGTAGACGATAAGAAATTCATCTCGCTGGACGGGACAATTCTCTACTTTCTGATTGCTAGAGATGCGAAACTGAATGTTACCGCGTACATGGAGAGGGGACACGCGTATCCGGTTCTCAACATGGGGCGAGATCAAAAAATAAGAATAGAACTCACCGCTGACGCAAATGAGGGCTTTGATTTCAAGCTCGATGGCTCGGCAAAGTTCGTTTCTGCAGACAAAGGATTTCGTGAAGGTCCCTTCCAGTACTTCGGCGAGATCTCTGACCCGGTGAAATTAATAGCGTTTCAGTACAGGGCAAGTGCAGATTATGGCATTTACAAGTTTGTCCTGAACGATAACGAGCCTCTCTTCAGGCAGGCGCTGAAATCCGAGTTCAACCTGGACTATTCGCTGCAATCGGAAATGATCGGCACATTGAGAACAATGGGAATAGCAGGAAACGAAATGGCCAATTTCTGGCGTTTGGTCAAGGCCATGGCTGCCCGTGACGATCGCTTCAGGCAGGCGCTGATAAACCGTTTCGATCGCAGCATTGCATTACTCAAGAAAGGTCGAGAAGTCGATCCCTTTGATCGCAGTATAAGAGATCAGCTTTACTCGCTAAATGTCCAGACTGCAGGCTATGAGTCGCTCCCGGCAGAGATGGCCGTTGCTGAAAGGCTGCAACGAAGAATGGTGGGAATATCCTTAGCTCAATTGAAACCGGGTGAAGAAGGCAGCCTTATCGCGCTGGAAGCCAACGCAGGAGCCCCGGAAGCTGCTCAACTGGTGGAAGAGGAGAGAGAACGCTGGTCCACGGAGAAGCAATACTGGATCAAAGCCGTTGAGAGAATCGCTGCGGCTGCCAGAGAGAACCCGTGTGATGAAAAACTGAAAGGCTTACTCGCTGCAATGCGGGACAGAATCTTGAACTTCGCCGACAAGCATGAGGACATAGTCGCAGCTGACGAACTGCGCCTAGTGACCGCGGGCTCGACAAGGTAATTCCATAGCCGTACCCCCACAGTTCCGGGGTTGCACTGGATTCACTCCTCGTCAGCCCCGGAATTTAAACCACCCTCTATTTCCTTGAGCAATTTGGTGACGACATTGCGGCCCAAGCCCGGTGCTGCTCCTATCCTGCTTACAATCCTAATTGTATGTGCGCGTTTACTCATGCGAGAAGAACAGGTGCTCCCACGAATGCCAATAAGCGTCAAAGCAAGTGGTGCTTGAGGATCGAACAGGTAACAGTTTCGGTCAAGCCTCTTCCGATGAGAACGGCGCAGCCTGACTTCGCATCAGAGACTCGCGCGAAACCACGGTTGGCGATGTTAATTCCTTGACTGTGAATTTGTATAAAATTAATCGGAATTATGCCGTTGTCAAAGAATCATCGCAGAGGAGCAGTGTCCTTGCAAGGAGTGCAACGACAAAGCAATCTGTTCTTGCTGTTTGGAGATTGCCACGGGCTTAGGCCCTCTCAATCCGAGCACCCACAACTGCCATAACGATAGGCTGAAACTGAACCATTCGTTTCTATCGCTTCGATGCTGTCCGTCTTGTGTCCTATTACGGTGCACTTGAAACAGTATATGACCTTTTCGTCCTTCTTGCATTCACGTTGCGGCGGCCCAAGGATGTCTCGAAGTTGAGTCAAATCCAGGGAACCCTGTTTTGCCATTCTAGACTCGAGGTCCTTTAGCATCTTGTGGCATGCTGGAAACGATTTTGGTGACGCGACCGGGGTGTGCAAGTCCGATCCGACTGTCCCCGCGTCCTGCACGACGCTGGGAGAATCCGGAGAAACAGGTGGGTGCTCCTTCGGGTAGGTTTTGTCAGGTACTCTCTGATCGACGGGGGCCGTGGGAGCCTCTGAACCGGCAGCCTCGATCGGCTGCTTTGCAGGGCTTTCCTCCGGTGCCGAGTCGGTGGGGGTGCCGTTAAGGTCGGCGGCCGGGCCTTCAGCTCTAACTGATTCGTCTTTTCTGACCCAAAAATGGACCCATTCACGAGACTCGGACCTGCCGTCTACTACTGGGGTAAGCTGGAATTGCCACGGAGGAATAGGTTTAGGATGGGCCCATAATCCGACTTTGGCATCTCTAGCTTCGTCTTCCAGATGTTTGTATCCACGTTCGAAGGGAACGAAAGGCTTGTACCACCAGGCAATTCCGTTTGTCAGAAGCTCTTTGCCCAGTGAATCGCCGTCTACATAAACGAGAGCTATGATCCTGTTGTATTTTCTTGGACTCTTTTCCCAGTGGAGCCGGTCGAGCCGACGGATTCCGGGCCAATACCACACTCCCTCAATCCTTCCGGGAAGAGGCTGGACCTGCACTATCTTTTCTTTTGTCCTGTCAGAAGTGTAGCTAAACGCCTCCTTGCCGAAGAATTGCCCGGACTCAGGCAATGGGCAGTCAACCCCGTAAATTCTGACGTTCACGATTTCGTTGTCGTTCTTTCTTACTTTTATTTCATCGGGCCTGACAATCTGCACCACTGTTCCGGACCATGGAGTAAACTCCTCTGGATGGGCAAGGGTCAGGATCAGTATGAACAGCCAGCGAGCGGCCTCCACCAGGTATCCGAGAAATTGGTCCAGCAAATCGTGTGTCTCCCTGCGAGATTGAGTTCCCTACGTAGATGATCGAGCTTACAACAGTTTATCTCTGGCACGAAGTTCTTTGCATGGACAAACCCAAAAAAACCTCGCCCAATCGCTGTTCGGCATGAGCAGTGGTCTCGTCCAGACTTGTGATAAGGTCGTTTGCGACAAATTTCCTTTGCAGTCCAAATTGAGCGATTTTTTGGAGAAATTTGCGGGCTGTTAGTTTCGTCACTTGCTGGACACTTCTTTCAGAAGGGGTGATCACAGCAGGCAATGCTGTTTTAGGCTTGACCCGTTGAGTCATGATACTGGCTACGGTAGCCTGTCCTCGATGCCGCCGAGAGGCTCAAAAATAGTGTATCCGGTAGACCTATGTCACCATAATGTTAGAGGTTTTCTGGAGGACTCCCCGAAAACTCTTTCCAACAATTGCGAAACAGCATGCAACACTTTCATCGTCATCGAGTTTTCCTTGCGGTCCAGATCAAATTCACACGCTATCGAGCAGGCGCTCCGACCCGCTTGGAAAAAACGTAGAAGTCACTCGGTATCGGCCCGTTCAAATAGCGTTTGGAAACAAAGTCGTCCTGTAGCGGAGACAGTTTTTCCAAGCCCGATACATTTCCGTTTTCATCCATGCTGTAGACCGTTGCCACACAGTTTCCAGGGTTGGCGTCGCCATGCATCCCGCGCACGCATCCTGCCAGAGCAAGGGCCTTTGCCAAGTCCTTGGTGCTAATATGATGGCCTACGGCAAAAACCATGTTACCGTCATCCCGAATGCCGAACGCACTGCGGGTAGCGATGAACCAATTCGCTCCTGAGGTAAAGTTCAGGGTCGGCCCGCCGGAGCTATTTTCGGAAGCCGTCCGGAGCGTGGGGCGGGTCTCGTCCAGGAGAGAGCCTAAGCCAATCTCCGAATCGACCGGCTTGCCACCTCTTGTTACAAACTCCACTATCTTGCCACCTGAAAGGATGAGATGCTTCAACTGGCGGGCATCTGAAATTTGTGACATGGGTATGCTCTCATTCCATTCCACAACATCCATTGATCCGTCCTTGTACACCAAGAGGGTTGCCAATCCCGGCTTGAGCTTCTTCAGTTCCCGTCCTCCGAGGATGATCCCACCCCCGCCGGAGTGCCTCAGCTTCCAGAGGCCATTTGTAACCGCCAGCAAGTTTGGTCTATCTCCTCGCTCGATCCGTGCGGTAATTGCGGAGCCTCCCTCCTCGGCGGAACCAAGATAAAGCTTGGCGGAAATGCTGTGCATGTCGAACAGAAACAAATGTGCGATAGCGTTCGGATAATGAACGCTGGGCCTGTAAGTGGTCTTGAAAATGATGGGATGGCCGTTTTCTGCCGTGGGCATGCTTTTTGACAGCCAAATTCCCTCGTCACTCAGGACCGGACTTGCGTAAAGTGGTGGAATGGCGATGGGAACCAATTGGGGGGAGGATAGCTGCCCATTATCACTAGAGACCGCGGGCTTCAGGGTTTCGAGACCCGACCCAGAGCA
>JACRDE010000006.1 GCA_016212935.1 Desulfomonile tiedjei
GAAAAAAATAGGGCGGATCTTTTTAGGGAGTGAATTATTCAACCACGTTAAATAACGTGACATTTAATTCTTTTCGTTAGAGATGAATTTGTGTACTAGTTAATAAGTAGAGACAAAAAATGTGAGAGCGCTTCGGCTTCCGATGACGGGAAGTCGGGGCGGGTAGTTGAACAGCAGCAGAAAGATGTTTTCCATAGTCACCAGATTTTCTTCATAATCCGCAGATAGATACCTGACCGGCTGGTCTCGTAACCTCCACGGTTACCATAGGGGGCCAGCCATCCTGATTCCTTTTTTGACCAAGCCACAGAGCATTGCAAACAGGCGGGACGCCACACGCACCTGATGAGAAAGGTCGTATCGGTGTTCCCCGCCTTTCCCCCAGCGGGAAAAACAGGTCGAGTACGTTCGCGCTCGGCCCAGACAAGGAGTAAAGAAATTATGGCAACGAAGAAAATTGAAGAGATCAAGACCCATCCTCTTTTCGAGGGACTATTCACGATCAATGACGAGTTATTGGCAAAGATCGAACAAGACATGCGTGACGACCGTTACGACATTACGCAGCCCGTCATATTGGCCACATGGAAAGGACAAAACGAACCAGTGTGTATAGATGGCCACACTCAGTTAAAGGCGGCCAAGAACTCAGGGATTGAAGAAGTCCCTGTCTGGCTCCACGAATTCGACACGGAAGAGGAAGCCCTCGAAAAGGCCATTAAGTTACAGCTCAATCGCCGCAATATGACAGATGGAGAAATCCTCATGTGCATGGAGACCCTAGACAAGAGAAAGCAACGGGGCGGGGATCGCAGAAGCGAAGCAGCGCAATCAAAAGTGCAACATTGGCCAATTGAAAACGAGCAATCTTCCTCAGCCCAAGAGACGGGCAATCTTCTCGGAATCAGTGAGCGCAAGGTGAAGCAGACCCGCACCGTGATGGACCACGCTGATGAAGTGACCAAGGAATCGGTTAAGCAGGGGGACTTGTCAATCAACCAAGCCTATCAGAAGACTCAGAGGAAGCGGAAACAGGCCAAGGCCGAACCCCCCAGTGAGAACGCCGGAGAGAAAGCCCCCGACGAAGTCCAAGGAGTTCAGCAGGTGTCCGACGAGGATAAGGCATCCACAAACATTGCGCCCGTGTTTCTCTCCTTAGAGCATTTCAGAGCACTGAGGCAACTGGGTGGGTCAATTGAGGAGCATGTGGCCAAAGCCATCGAACTCTATCTCAAATCGTTGCAGAACCAATGTGAGCAGACCAGCACAGGTGACGCTCCAGAAGACGATGATGAGGAATATTTCGACCCCGCAGATTACATCGACAAGTAATTCACACCGAATCCACTCAAGGCCCTTTCCGCCCTTACCTCCAACGGCGAGGGGGCACAAGGCGGGCACAGTCCCGCAACGGCGCTACTGATGTAGCCGGTGTTATTTTGGAGGAAAAAATGAATGACAAACAGCGAAAGCAGAAAGGAGAATGATAGCGACAAGATCGGCATTCAGAGACTCTTGAGCCCAAAAGACGTGGCCGAGATTCTGGGAATTAGTGTGAAGACAGTGAACAAGCTCGTGCGGGAAGGAAAATTGGGGTGCGTGCAAGTCACGGGCAAGGAAAGAAGATTCACGGAAGATCAGGTGCGGGTCTATATCGAATCTCGCACCATCGAAAGACCAGTTGACAGAAAGAGCCCAAAGCCAGTAGATTTCCCACGGAAAGGAGGTGAGAAATCATTGGGGTTTGCCAGGACGGCTCTCAAACAGGAGATGCAGTCATGGCGGTAACAAAGAGGAAAAAGGGCTACTACATTTACTTCCGCCCCTTCAAACAAGAACTTGTGGGGGTGGCAACTGACGCAAGATCCAAAACTGAGGCTCGGCAGATTGAGATGGCTTT
Source organism: Desulfomonile tiedjei (assembly GCA_016212935.1). Lineage (GTDB taxonomy): Bacteria > Desulfobacterota > Desulfomonilia > Desulfomonilales > Desulfomonilaceae > Desulfomonile > Desulfomonile tiedjei_A. The sequence goes on from JACRDE010000006.1 coordinate 1,901, forward strand.
ATTGAAGGCATGTCGCACCGGGGACTATGAGGCTCTGGACCCCACAACTCGTGAGGTGTGTGTCCGAATGTACCAGAACCAGAGTTGGGCACTCCCCGACCAACTAGAATTAACTCTCCCGACGTCGGGAGAGTTGAACTTGTGGAAAGGGATACAACAGTGCCTCACCTACCCTGGCATGAAGGACTCATCAAATAGGGAACGCCATGAACAGGCTTTCCTTCATGTGGTCCGCCTCATGGGCAAAGATCGCACCATAAAGTCCATGTGGGTGCCTGACATTGAAGATTATCAGATGCGCCGACTGGATGAGGGAGCGGCGCCTTCTACGGTGAACAAAGAGAAGGCAGCTCTTTCGAAGATGTTCAATGTGCTGATCAAACTGCGGCTTATTGAAGTGAACCCGGCAAAACTGGTTAAGAACCTCAACGAAAAATCCGGAGAACGAGAAGTTTATCTCAGCCATAAGGATTTCCAGAGGATTGTCCTGCAACTTCCCGTGTGGGAACGTCCTATTGTCCAGACCTTGTATTACACGGGCATGAGACGAGGAGAGGCCTTGGGACTGACCAGAGATCGGGTAAACCTTAAGGAACGAATGATCCTGTTGAGACCTGAGGACGTTAAGGAACGAAGATGGAAACGCGTTCCAATCCACAGGGATCTTGTTCCAATTCTCGAAGAAGTACTCAAGGTGCGATCCATAGGAAGTGACAAGATCTTTCTTATAAACGGACGCGCATCTAATGAAGATTCTCTGAGGAAGCCATGGGTCAAGGCTGTGAAGGCACTTGAATTTGACGCCGAGCCCAGGCTCCATGATCTACGGCACTCATGGAAAACAAATTCCATGCGTTCAGGTATGGACCCTGAGATCAGAGAGAGCATCATGGGGCATTGGTTCAGAGGAAAAACAGTTGCCGAGCGTTACGGTAGGATCAGCGATGCGGATTTGGTCCGAGAGATAGACAAGGTGACCTTTCAACATGGCGAGACGGAAATCTTGGTCTCGGAGTCCAAAAAGAAAAACCCGAAAGAGCTGGAACCTCCTTCGGGAAAAATGTTAACAAATTGTTAACACGGCCTCGATTTTACGAAAAACAGGAGAGTGGCAAAAACTTCCAATCTCCTGTTATGATTGACTTTTAGTGGCGGGAGCGACGAGACTCGAACTCGCGACCTCCGGCGTGACAGGCCGTGAACCCTGTCAATCATATCAACCACATGCCTCGATACTTCAGTCATTTCAAGCCGTGGTGATCCTGGTCAGTCCCGTTCGATCCCTCTCGGTCCGTCTCCAGGCCCTGGGACCACGAACAAAATCCGAACAAAATCCGAACACGATTTTGTTCCGTTCGACGGCCAGATAATGCGATGGTCTGTGCTCGTCTCTACTGCGTCTCGGTCGGCGTCAGTTTGTCCCACACGGCCCTCTTGAACCAGACCGGCATGCTGTCGGATTTCATCTCCAGGACTCTCCCATCTGTGACCTCAGCCAGCCAGATGTGCTGACGCCTTGAGTTGTCGAAGATATAAGCCCGGTTTGTGTGACGAATGGCATCAGCAAGCAAACTCAGGGACCGACCATAGCGGGAGACGATTTTGTCCTCGGGCACAGGATGACCACCGAGCCTCACCCTGTTGCGCACGCGAGAAATGTTGATTATGGGATCTTCCGTAGCCACATAGTACAAATACGTCCGAAACCCTCTCTGCTGAGCCTTTTTCAGAAAGGCCACCTTGTCGGCTGACGACATCACCGTCTCGAACGTGAAGGATGTGTCGCTTTGCAGCAATTTGTGACGGAGGAAATCAGCGATTACCGATGCCAGGTACGAATTCACCTCAACAGGATGAAAGCTCAGCGTCCCTGCTTCCAGGCCGAGCGATTCAGCCACAGCAAGCAAATCTGCCTTTTTGAGCAACTCGGAGCTGCGAAAGAAGGCGCGCGCCTCCTCATGCGTGGTGGAGATTCCAAAGGCCCCAAGATCGAGGTAGCCCTGCGCACGAAGGTCGTCCTCAATGTCATCGGGGTTGACATACACTCCCAGGAGTTCGGGACGAATTACCGACTTGATCGTGCTCTTGCCCGAACCATTGGGACCGGCGAACATGCGTAGGCGAGGTACCTTGCTCATGGTATGAGTCGCTTTTCGCCCTTCGCAACCGAGACGGGAGGCTCGCCTGTCTTCACCACCTTGCGCGTGCCGTCCGGAAACACCTCGTAAATCACGCCATTCTCGCTCTCCAGAACACTGTTGCCTGAAGCCAGGGTCTGCCAGTACGCTTGCGTCACCGCTGCTTCAGCGAGTTCAGGAATGTGCTCTTCCAAAAAGTCAATGTCGTCCTCGTGTTCGGTCACGTTTCCTTCTCCTTGGCGTCCATCAGCTTTGCCTTATCGTCCCGCCGAACAGTTCCTGCATCCATGCCGTCTTTGAGCAGTTTGGCCTCTTGTCGACAGGCCTTCAACGAGGCGATTTCAGCGTACACCTCTGAGAGTAACGCGACGCCCCTTGTGACAGTATAACCGATCTCTGCCCAGTTGCGAAATGATCAACGCGATTGCGCGGTCCCTGGTTTCGTACGAACCTGCCGTGAGCCACCTTTCGGCGATGCCCAAGAGCCGAAAATCGCTCAAATCGCCTCTCAGGTGCCTTTTCGTTCGCTTCCCCGTGCAGGGGCTCCTGAAGGGCGGAAACCATCTGAGTGGATGTGGCTGCAATCAGTTGATAACACATCGAGTTACGGTAACCCACATTTATCATTTAACAATCACACGAGACGGCATACTGAACCGCGGCCGCTTCAATAAAGCCGCTCAGAATTGATCTCCGTGCGTTTGAGAACGGATCTCAGGCCTATGACGATCCCGTTCCTCCAAGGATGTAGCCGTGATAGAATTTGGGTGGCCGATGCCGGCGGACTGGGAAGTCCTCATCGATGGTTTCGACACACTCTCAAATCGTGAGGTTCGGACATTGAAGAATTTTCTCAGAGTCTTTCTCATACTGCTTGCCTCGGCCGCTGGTCTTTTAGCCATCTTCGCCATCGGCTGTGGGATTTTCGGGGTCATATTGGCTCTGTCTTCAACCGACGGCGGCTTTGTCGGTGAAAAGGACTTCTACGCGAGCGCTCTGTTCCTGGCAAGCCTGGTCATGCTCGTGGGGGGACTTGTAGCAGGAATCATCTCATATGTGCTCTGGCAACGATGGAAGGGGAGCCGGGCTTAAGTCCTTGGTCTGCTCTGCAGATACTCACGGCTCCTCTCCCCGACGACTAGGTTGGTTTCTGCCATGCTTTCTCTGATAATGAGTGGTAGCGGTGGGGATGCGACTGGAGCGTGGCGTTCGCCAAGTGTCCCGAGTTCAGCTAAATACTGCCCAAAGAGTCGCAAATCCCTCAGAGAGTCTCCCATGACCCTTCTCGTCGATTTCCATCTTCGGACAGGTGAAAATCGCCAGCCACGACTGACAGGCGCTGAGCAGAAACACCTGTAAGGCCGCGTGGTTCCGATAACCATTAGTTATTACCTACGATATCTCACGAAACGGGCATCCCGACTGTTGCCGTCCCGAGAAAATAGCTCAAAATAGTTCTCCGTACGTTTGGAGACGAATCTCGCGACCAATCCTTCCGCAATTTCGAGAACGGAGCCCTCCGCCATTACCGGGTGCCCGAGTTGATCAATTTGATCGAGGCGGCAGAGCGGGCATGCGGGAACCATTGGCATAAATCCGGCGCAATGGTCATTCCAAAAGGAAACAGCCGTTGGCTAACGGCTGTTAAGTGATCGGTTTTAGTTGGTTTCTATGGTCTATTGTTTTGCCCTTTTATAGCATGGAGGTTCGCGTGTGGAGCGCGCGGTCGTGATTTTTGAGGGGTTATCGCGTACGCTGGGCTCGCGCGAAATTCTCGGCACAAAGTATGAGCGCCTCGCCTCAGCGAGCATGTCAGAAAATGTGATGGTCTTCTTGCCGAAATACCAGGGGGCTCGTTGAAACAGGGGAATCCTTCCCATTCTGAATTGGCTGACGAACCAGAGCACCAAGAGGGAATAGGACCAGTAGGCGATCAGAGCGGTGCGAGTGACGGATCTTTCTCGGCGACACTGGGGGTCGGCGCTTCCCAAAAGACTCTTTGTTTCCCGGTTGGTGATTTCCGTGCTCCATCTGTGTGAGTATCTCTCAACCACCTCCTGGTCGGAGGCCCCGCGATCGGTGTCGAAGAATGCCGTGTCAGGGTACTTGCCACAGGGGTCACGGACCAAGACAACGGTGAGGGGCTCGTTTCCCGCCGCACGGTACCAGATGGCGTCGAATTGAAACACTTCCACGATGGTCTCTTTCCCGTAAAGGCGGGCCCAGATCCATTCCCATTGTATGTCGGGATGCGTGAACAGGGTGGAGAGAGAAACTAGCCGTGCACCCTTCTGCCTTGGGCGGCCCTTGGTCCTGGGGTGCTCGGGTGCCACCAAGGCGTATAACGCAGCGTTCCGGGGCAACTTACCGGTGATCTGAAATCCCGTGTGTCGCCTCCCCAGCAGCTTCTGGTTCGAATATCCTCCATCGACGATGACTCGAAGCCTCATGGAAGGGCCAAGCCACGAACGTGACAACTCAACCAACTCGGCTGCCAATTCCGTCTTTGACCTGTACCTGGCGCCATCAGGCTTGATTCTGGCCTTTTCAGGCCACCACAGACGGGCAGCATACGGCAGGCAAAAGACCCTGTCGGAGATGCCCGGCAACCGGACGGCTACTCCTATGATTACGAAGCAGACCCCATATCCGATGGGCTTGCCGCCCTTGGGAGCGTCTCCGTCATGTTGGAATCCCGCCCCGCAGATCTTCTTGCCCACTCGAGAATTCAATGTGTCGTCCACAATGGTCTCCACTTCACAGGCATCCGGCAAGAGCGTTTCCATGATCATCCTGAAGATCTTGAAGGCCACTTTGTCCGGGTCCCATCTCGACTTGAGGAGAAATTTGTACACGCTTGCGAAGTGCTCCGACTCATGGAGTCCCATCGTCAGAATTACCTGACTGATGGTGTGCGTCCCAACGGTGAGCACCCACCCGGTTATCAGCACGACAAAGTGCCGGAGACTCGGCTCTGTGAAGCAGTCCTTGAAACGGATCTTGTCAATTTCGAAAGGCTGTGGCAGATTCCGCTTGGCCATCGGCGTTCCTCCCCCAGTTTGTTTCCAAATCGTCTATGGCAGGAACGCCGATCATTTTCAAATGATTCCTCTGAATTATCCACACATTGAGCCCGAAAAGGCAAAACTATAGTATGGTAGGGGCGACTGGATTTGAACCAGCGACCACCTGAACCCCATTCACGCGGAATGAGAATAAGTAGTAACAATATCAACTAATCAATCACCGACGGTCGTTGCATCCGTCCATAACAAATCAGCACTTTGCACTACCGAATGGAACAAAAATGGAACACCCCCCTGTAAGGCTACCAGGTGTGACCCTGTAACACCTGGGTCTGCGAAATAGCTCACGCAGGGAGTACGCAATTTCAAATCCTATTCTAAGAATTCATCGAAAATGAAGATCTCTCCTGATGGATTTTCAAAATCATGGCAGAGTTTCCGTGTTATGATGATCGCCAGATCGGAACTAGTGCCTGTTCGAAGTCAGAGTTATCAGTCGGTAGACATAAACATGTTCAAAACGGTCAAAGTGGCAAGATCTGCACCTAATTCCGGTTGGAACCTAAAGTTTAGGGTCAAATTACGCTTTGGATTGTGGAATGGCCGCAATCTCCGATTGCGCTTCCACTTACGAGATTCGTTTGCCCGATAATTGCAGGGTCAAAACGTTCCGA
>JACRDE010000213.1 GCA_016212935.1 Desulfomonile tiedjei
CAGCAGTATGCGCTGAATCTCTCCTGCGTGGAAAGGATAGTTCGTGCGGTTGAAATCACGCCGTTGCCGGACGCTCCGGATGTGGTGCTTGGTGTGATCAATGTGGAAGGTCGTGTGATCCCGGTTCTGAACACCCGGAAACGACTCGGCCTACCGGAGAAAGAGCTGGAGCTGCTTGATCTTTTCATAATTGTCAGTGAGAATGACCGCACATTCGCTCTTATAGCGGATCAAGTCCGGCCGGTCCTTGAGGTCCCAGCTCAGGAGGTGGTTTCTCCTGATAGAGTTCTCCCCGGAACCGGCTATGTTCAAAGTGTAGCCAAATTGGCTGAGGGAATGCTCGTGGTGCTGACCGTCGAGAGAACATTGTCTTTTTCCGACCAGACGAAAGTCTTTGCCGCCATTGAAGAGATATCGGGGCACCCAAATGTCTGATTTGATACCAGAGGTGTTGCTGAGCAAACTCAGCGAAATCGTTTTGTCCAACATGGGACTGCATTTCCCAAAAGAGAAATGGCAAGATCTTCGCCGAGCCGTAGACAAAGCTGCGTCCGCCTTGGGCTTCGGAACTCCCTTGACTTGCGCTGAATGGCTCTTGGAAGTCCCGGAAAATGAATCGCGAATCGAGGCCCTCACAAAATACCTCACTATCGGTGAAACCCATTTTTTTCGAGACGGAAAGCTTTTTCAGGCGCTGGAAGAGCAACTAATTCCTGAATTTGCATCGTCGTACCGCGCAAGCAACCGGACCTTGCGAATCTGGAGTGCAGGATGCGCAACCGGAGAGGAGCCGTACTCCATAGCCATCACTGTTTCCAGACTACTCGCGGACCTTATCGGATGGAACATAAACATACTGGCCACCGATATAAACAAGGAATTTCTTCGTAGGGCCGGCGACGGGGTGTACGGCGAATGGTCGTTCCGCTCTGTGCCTGAAGGCATAAGGGAATCTTACTTTGAGACTCACAAGGATGAAGCAAGAATCCTACCTGGAATCAAGAACATGGTGAGGTTCGCTCACCACAATCTCGTGAAGGACGCGTATCCGCTGGTCTGGCACGACAATGAGCCCATGGACATTATCTTCTGCCGCAACGTCATCATGTATTTCACTCCGGAGCGGCAAGAAGAGATCGTCAACAAACTATGCCACTGCCTGGGGGACGGAGGGCTACTGGTGGTGAGCCCTGCTGAAGCCTCCAGCGTCACCAATCCGCATCTAGTGCCAGTAAATTACCCCGGGGTGATCCTCTTTAGAAAAGACCGATCCGCCAGCGAAATGCCCGTCTTCAAGCCCGAACTGTTTTGCCAGCCTCTTGTTCCCCTTCCGGCGCCCGCCCCGGCTCTCGCTCCGGACCATTGGGCTGAAACCTTCCCAGACCCAGTCTTCGATTTCTTGGAAAGCGACTTAGAGCCGGAACCGGAACTTGTCGAAGTCATGGACGTCGAGCAGGAACTGACCCCGTACGTTGAAGGATTGAGGCTGTACGAGCAGGGGCTCTACGACGAAGCGGTGAAGCAATTGCTGATTGAGGTAAGCTCCAATGGTTTCAGGCACTCGGGGACGGCAACGTCATTGCTCACCAGGGCTTACGCGAATCAAGGAAAACTCGATGAAGCGCTTGCTTGGTCCGAAAAAGCGGTTGCAGCAGATAAGCTGAATGCCGAATACCATCATTTGCACGCGGCCATTCTTCAGGAAATGGAAAAAAACCAGGAAGCCGTGGTATCGCTGAATCGGGCGGTCTTTCTGAACCCGAATCTAGTGGCTGCTCATTTCGCGTTGGGAAACCTCTTGCTCGGAATGGGTAACCGAAAGCAGTCGGATCGTCATTTCAAAACGGCTTTGAACATCCTGGCTAATTACCACGAGGAAGATGCCGTACCGTTCACAGAAGGAATGAGCGCAGGAAGATTGACTGAAATCATTCTTTGCATGACCCGTTAGGAGAGACTGGCATGAACACCAGAGAAACTTCGGAAAATTCAACCCAAGTAACAGACAACAACCCTCCCGATGCAGTCCCGGATATGGAAGCGGTGGCGATAGCAAAAGCAAGGAGTCGCGAAGAAAAGCAAAAGATCTTCAGGGAACGCGCGTTAAAACTGGCCCTGCGGCCTGACACTGACGACCAGGAGGAAGACAGTCTTGAACTCATTGAATTTATGCTTGCACACGAGCATTACGCGATTGAGATGGCGTACGTTCGAGAAGTCTATCCCTTCAAGGATATAACTCTTGTACCATGCACTCCTCCGTTCGTGCTGGGTATAATCAGCGTTCGAGGGCAAGTGATCTCTGTTGTGGACATAAAAGGCTTTTTCGACCTGCCCAAGAAAGAAATCACCGAGGGTTTCAGGGTAATCATAGTCAAGAACGAGGACATGGAGTTCGGTATTCTTGCGGATGCTGTCATAGGCGAGATAAGATTACCTGCGGCCAAGATTCAATTGGACGTGCCCAGCCTGAAAGGAATTCGAGCCCAGTACGTGAAGGGAGTAACTCAGGAGCGGCTCATAATCATGGATGTGGACAAGGTTCTTTCCGATGAGAGCATAATTGTGCACGAAGAAGTGGGAAACTAATCAACCCGGAGCCTCAAATGGTTAATTTGTTCACAAGAACTCTCATGGGAAAACTAGTCTTGTATTTTGCTCCAATAGCACTGATAGCAATATTGTTAATTAGTTTCGCGTCCTATCAAAGTACCAAGGTTGTGCTCGAACAGACGGCATTGCGGCAGATTGAGAATCTCTCGGGTATTATGGGCCAGAGAGTAAGGGACTATTCTGAGGATGTCTTACACAATTTGATATTCATTTCCCGGGTTGAAAGGGTTAGGAGCTTCTTCGACTCTGTTGCAGCTTTTCAGGACAATGGCATCAACGTCGCTCAGTACCTCGATTCTGTGACCCTGTCCTCCGCATTGGACGACACCCTGAGCGCATGGCTCAGCATAAACGGAGCGGAGCAAGGATACGAGGACTTCTATGCAATCGACGCTTCCGAAGGCCTCGTGCTGTACACCTGCAAGAAACAGAGTGATTCTGGCACAAATCTGAGGACAGGTCCTCTCAAGGAGAGTTCCCTTGCGAAGGTCTGGGAAAAAGTGCTGAGAACCCAAAAGCCGGCCATGGTTGATTTCAGCATGTATCTGCCCATAAACAAACCGGCGGTTTTTTTGGGCGTACCAGTGTTCGGAAGCACCACAAACAGATTCCTCGGGGTCCTTGTCGTACGCCTTAACGCCAATCACTTGAATCAAATCACCAGCTCGGTTCAGTCTGCCGGAACGTCTGTGGAAGCCTATGTCGTGGGTAATGATATGCTCATGAGGACCGACTCACGCTTCCAGACTGATTCCACGATCCTCGGTACGAAGGTGGATACAGAACCCGTGAAGCTGGCGCTCGAGGGAAAAACCGGGAGTATTTCGGCCACTGATTATAGAGGTGAGGCGACATTTTCCGCGTATCTCAACGTGCACCTCAACAAAGTGAAAGACCTCAACCCCGATTTCAAGTGGATCGTCGTTACAGAGATAAGTGCCGCCGAAGTTCTGCACTCAGCAGAGAGCCTGGGACAAAGAACAACCTTCATAACTTTGTGTATAGCCGCTGTAATTGGTTTGATCGCTTTTTTCCTGGCCAAGACCTTTATCGGGCCCCTAACGGTTCTTGCCGGACAGGTCTCCAAGGCAAGCGAGGGTGACCTGACAGTAAGGTTGGAAGAATTCAACAGGAGAGACGAGATCGGGGTTCTGGGACAGGCCGTGGGATCGATGCTGGATAGCCTGAGAGACCAGGTTCGCAGAATAACGGAAGTAGTGACTGTGCTCTCTTCGGCAGCGGCAGATATTTCCTCCACTGTGGCGCAACTCGCGACAAGCACGTCCAAGACTTCAGCCGCTGTGACTGAAACGACTACGACAGTGGAACAGGTGAAGCAGGCAGCCAAGGTGTCGAGCGAAAAGGCCAAGAAAGTCTCGTCAAGCGCTCAGCAGGCAGTCCAAGTATCCGAGTCCGGAAAAAAAGCCACCGAGGATACGGTACACGGTATGAACCTCATCAAGGATCAAATGGAATCCATCGGCGAGACCGTGGTGAGGCTAAGCGAACACAGCCAGGCCATTGAGGACATCATCAATGCCGTGCAGGACATCGCGGATCAGTCGAATCTACTGGCAGTGAACGCGTCCATTGAAGCGGCCAGGGCTGGTGATCAGGGCAAGGGTTTTGCGGTGGTGGCTTACGAAATAAAAAATCTCGCTGATCAGTCAAAGAAAGCTACTGAACAGGTAAAGTCGATTCTGAACGACACGCGCAAATGGGTCAATGCTGTGGTAATGGCCGCAGAGCAGGGTGGAAAAGCAGTGGATGCCGGAGTGACCCAATCACTGGTGGCCGGAGAAGCCATACAGTCTCTTGCCAGCAGCGTGGCCACTTCTTCTCAGGCCGCCAGTGTCATCGACTCCACCAGCGAGCAACAGTTCATCGGCGTTGATCAGGTTGCCCGAGCAATGGCCAACATAGAGCACGCCATGCGGCAGAACCTCGACGGGACGTCGCAGCTGGAAGCCGCGGCAAAAGAGTTGGAAGAATTGGGCGAATTCTTGAGAGGGTTGGTTCATCGGTACAAAATTTAGCTGGAGAACGTCATGCCGAAAAAGGATGATCTATTCCTGAAAAAACTTCTCGCTGCCTTCAGGATAGAGGCTGAAGAGCACCTCAGGGCCATTTCGAACGGCTTACTGGAACTCGAGAAGGCGCCGACCGGAAGCGAGAAAGTAGTCGAATCCATGTATCGGGAGGCGCACAGCCTCAAGGGCGCAGCTAGATCAGTCAATATGACAAGAATCGAGTCGGTTTGCCAGGTGGTGGAAAGCGTCTTCGCAGCTCTAAAAGCCGGCCGCCTTACAGCGTCGACGGACTTGTTCGACACGCTTCATCGTGCTGCAGACACTATGGCGGAGTTGCTCGACGAACCGGAAGGCGTGGCGATCCAGGGAATCGTGGATCAGCTGGCTGACCTGGAACGCTCAGTTAACCCGGTCAATTCCACCCCGGTCAAGTCGTCACCTCGGGCGTCAGAGGAGCCATTGCCGCATGAGAAGCCTCCTGAGGAA
>JACRDE010000214.1 GCA_016212935.1 Desulfomonile tiedjei
ATGTTCGACTCATGAAGCCCGAAGAAGCGATTGAAGTCTCAAAATTGGCTTATAGGGCCTACGGGTACACATACGCTTACGAGCACATCTATTACCCCGAACGCCTGGTGGAATTGAACGCTGCCGGCCAAATAGTCTCAGCTGTTGCTGTTACGGAATCCGGTGAACTGGCTGGTCATTGCGCAATATTCAATATTGACAAGGATGCCCGCATTGCCGAGATAGGTCAGGCTGTGGTCAAGCCAGAATTCCGAAAGCTCGGTTGCCTTGCAAGCCTGACAACTTTCATTCTCAAAGAGGTAGAATCCAGAGATCTGATCGGTTTTTATACCCGCACAGTAACGAATCACTCCTTTTCCCAAAAGGTCTCCGCAACGTTTGGACTAAAACCTTGCGGCATAATGTTGGGTTTTGCTCCATCGGATGTTTCTTTCCGGGGGATAACTGAAATACTGCCACAGCGGGAATCTTTTGTCGTTGAATTCAAATACTTAAAAGGACAGGAAAACTTCACGCTGTACGTTCCGGACAAACACAGAGAGATTGTTGGGAAAATTTACCGAAACCTGGGTGTGTACCCGCAGTTTGGTGTCGCTCAGTCTGCGGAGCATTCAAACGCGTCGGCATCCACGTTGCATGTTTTGGCTGCTGGCTCAATGCCGACCGGCTACGGGAAAATAGAGGTATTAATCTATGGTAGAGATGTGATCAAACAAGTGGCAGCGAGACTCAAGGAATTGTGTCTGAAACATTATGACGTGATCGGGCTGGAAGTGAGCATGTCGGACCCTATGAGTTACAGTTTGATCCTTGAATTCGAGAAGCTCGGATTCTTCTTCTCTGGCGTGCTTCCAGGGAGAGAAGTTTTGACTCTGCAGTACCTCAACAACATGGTGCTTCAGTATGATCTGATTAAGCTATATTCAGAGATGGGCAAGGAAATACTTGAATATATCGGAGCGCAAGACCTCGCGGCCGAAGATTAGACTCATGCCTTTTCGCTTTCAAGTATGTAAAATCGGGGAGGAACTCTTTACTAAAGAGGGTCCCCCCAATCCTAACTTCTTTGAATGCGAATTAGTATCACTCAACGAAAGGTGTTGCCCCATGTGCGGTCGATTTGTCCTGATGGCGCTCGGAAAGACCCTTGCCGAAATATTCGAGGTAAAAGAGGCCATTGATGAGCAGCCCCGTTACAATGTGGCCCCTACCCAGAACGTCCGAATCGTTCGGCTGAATCATCAGACAGCGCACCGGGAAATGTCCATGGTCAAGTGGGGGTTGATCCCGTCTTGGGCCAAAGATCCTTCGATCGGCACGAGGTTGATAAACGCCAGGAGTGAAACCGTTCATCAGAAGCCTGCTTTCAGGGCATCATTCAAATCCAGGCGATGCCTCGTTCCGTCTGACGGGTTTTACGAATGGGAAAAGAAAGCCAAAGTGAAGCAACCATACTTGTTCCGCATGGTCGATGACAGACCTTTTGCTTTTGCAGGACTGTGGGACAGATGGCAAGCCCCTGACGGCAAGGTCACTGAATCCTGCACAATTATCACCACTCCGGCAAATGAGCGACTGATCTCCATTCACGATCGCATGCCTGCCATACTCAAACCGGAGGACTATGGGATCTGGCTGGACCCTGCGGTGAAGAATCCCAATGCTTTGCTTGAATTGATGATTCCGTTTCCTTCGGAATTGATGACTGGAATTCCTGTTAGTACCAAAGTGAACAGGGCCTCTTACGATGGCCCCGATTGTATAGAGCCTATTGTCATTGGGGAATCCCTATTTTAGCGAGACAACCTTGTCATGATAGAAATTGATGGATCCATGCATTCCGGAAGCGGAACAATCCTCAGGTACGCGGTGGCTTTGGCCACGCTGAAGCGGGAATCACTTCACATCACTCACATTCGCAACAAGCGCCCAAAGCCAGGGCTCAGGCGTCAACATCTGCAAGCGGTTGAAGCGGCCTGTGCAATCTCCGGCGGACATGCGGAAGGGGCCGAGGTAGGTTCACAGGAAATTCTTTTCACTCCCGGACGCACTATCCCGGGCGGAGAATTTCGCTTTGATATCGGTTCTGCCGGTTCCGCTACAATGGCTGCTTTCACTCTGATCCCCCCGTGCCTTTTTGCGAGTTCCGCGAGCAAAATTACGATCGCTGGGGGACTCTTTCAGGATTTTGCGCCGTCTTTCTTTCACATGCAGAGAGTATTGCTTCCGCTGTTGCGCAAGATGGGAGCTGACTTGAACCTTCGAATGCTCAGACCGGGATACGTTCCTGATGGCCAGGGTCAACTTGAAATGACCGTCAAGCCTGCTCGATCCCCGCTGAAACCCCTGAACATGGTCGACAGGGGCTCTGTGGAGGCCGTGAACGGAATAGCCCTGTCATCGCATCTAACCGAACAGATGGTGAGCCGCAGAATGGCCCGGCGAGCATTGAACCTTCTCAGGGATCAAGGTTTTCAAGCCAAAATCGATGAGATGAACGACAGCTCGGCGGTCCAGAGGGGAGCGGCTCTGGTTCTTTGGGCCCAGACCGACACCGGTTGTATTCTGGGAGCTGATCAGGCAGGTAAGCGGGGCCGCAAGTCCGAGTCCATAGCCGACTTCGTGGCAAAATCTTTGATGCAGGATTTGGATTCAAGTGCAACTACGGACCGCCATCTTGCTGACCAGCTCATAATGTTCGCCGCTCTGGCCGATGGGACCACCAGGTACACGATTCCCATAACCACGGACCACGTGGAATCGAACCTGTGGCTTGTTGATACGATCCTCGGTGCAAAGGCCGATCTAGATGGAAATCTTCTGAGTATCCACGGCATGGCCTTTGAGAGCCCTGATACCTGTGGGTGTTCGGTAAAGTGCCTCTGATAACAATTCGTATTCAAATTAGGAAGAATCGGGGAGGAACTTCTTATTAATAACGTTCGATTTCTTGTTTTCTCGAGAAGAAGTTGGATTGCGATCTATGTAACTTACTGCTTCTATGAGAGAAATCGGACGAAGTTTGGTTGCGGCCGCAGGCCGCGTCCTGAAAGAAGGTTCCCTCAATCTTACTGATTTGAAAGCGAATTCGTATTACTTCTATAGGGATTATCAGATGAAATTTCGGTCAGCCTACAAGGAAGACTGAAAGATTGTCATTGCGGAATGCTGGCGGAAATCATTAGCCAATCCGACGCGATTTTCGAAAATTGCTATTTCTTGCTGATTTGAGAGGAAATTTGTGTTGGCATGGGACGGTCCTCATCTGCGGGAACGGTGATTGCGGAAACAGCCTCAGTTAAACATAAGAATCCCCCGAATTTATTGCAGACCGTTCTTGAATTCAAATTTTATCGCTATTACATAGTTGCCCGACCCGCATTAAATTGAGGGTATCAAGGTCGATATTCTCGATCTTCACATTTGCCGGAAGGAGGAAAGACAAATGCTCTCATTAGAAGCCGAGCGGTTGTCACAAATCATTCGTGGCAATGCGCGAAAATTCACGCACCTTTGCGATGGAGTGGACGAAGAAACAGCTTCAAGCGCTCCTCCGGGACGATGGTCTCCCAAAGAAATCGTGTCACACCTGTGCGGTCCTGAAGGCATAGGCCTTCTTGCCACATTTGAGGCTATAGTGGACAAGGATACCCCTCGTCTCGACATCGACGCCGAGAACTCTTACTTCTCGGAGAAACGTGCTAACATGAGCTTTGTTGAGCTGCTCGCGGAATTCGATGCCGAGTACAGCCGCATCGCAGATTTTTTGGCAGGCATGTCAGAGGAACAGCTCAACCGAAGGGCCCACATCCCGATGCTAAAGGAATCCCCTTTAGGTGAGTATCCTACTTTGGCCGACTGGGCCCAGGGTATTGGCAGCTTCCATCTCGGCATGCATATCGATCACATGAAAGAAATCTTGCAGCAGCTGGAGGCAGCCTCAGCTGCTTGTGGCAGTTCGCATTCAAAGCATGAAGAATCGGAGAGAACGTTCTTGTAACACCAACTCCGATGGCATAAGAAGCTACAACTAACCATGAAAACACAGCAGTAGGGCCGGCATCTGAAACTGTCTCAAAACTGATTTGATGCCCTGAGTCGTGCCACACGGGTACCCGGCGCTAAAGCACCGGGCTACTGTGTGTCGCCCCTACGGGGCTTGTATGGCTGGCGTCCCGGAGGGACGCTG
>JACRDE010000216.1 GCA_016212935.1 Desulfomonile tiedjei
CACCGTCCGTCTATGCAGGTCATTCCCGCGGCTTCGCACGACACACAGTCAGCCCCGTGTTTTACCTGGCAAGGACCGCAGGGCCGGTGAGCACATCTCCCACCAATACATGTCATACCCATTTCAGCACAAGAGACGCAGCGCTTACCGTCCCAGAATGTGCAGCTATCACAGTCGCGTCTCGATACGCACCTTCCTCCGACACAGACCTTTCCGAACTCTTCGCAAGGCACACAGCGGTGACCGTTCCAAATCGAGCAACCGGTGCATTCCTTTCTGACGCATCTGCCACCTTCACAGACAAGGCCCAATTCACCGCATGAAACACAACGATTCTTGTGCAGGACCTGACAGTTTCCACAAGGTTTCCGGACGCACCGGCCGCCTTCGCATGCCATTCCGAACTCTCGGCAGGGGACGCATCGGCGCCCGTCCCAGATTGTGCAGTCGCGACATCCAGCTGGTACACATCTTCCGTGCGCACATTCTCTACCGATTTCCCTGCAAGTTATGCAGCGGCTCCCGTCCCAAACCGTGCATTTGGGACAATCCCTGCGAACGCATCGGCCGCCTATGCAGTCCATGCCTATCCACCTGCAGGGGACGCAGTCGTCTCCATCCCAGACTTCGCAGGGACCACAGGGTCTCACCGGCTCCGGGACTATTTGGGGAGGATAATAGATGTCCACACCTACGTCTGGAGGCGCGCCCAGGTTCAAGGAGGGCGGTTGGCTCACATAGCTTTCTTCGCATCTGGGGACATCCACTGGTAGAGTCCGAGGGATGGTGGTTTGATCTATCAATTCCTTCAAGGTGTCCGAGGAAACCACGATTGGCCTGGAAGGTTCCTTGCCTTCGTCGATATCGACGCTCTGACATGATGTCAGAACACGCTCGGTCTTGAGCTCTTCGAGAACGTTCTTCACCCGCACGCGACCCCAGACCACAGTAACAGTTGTTTGTTTCGGGTTGTAAACGCTTATCACGAAATCCGCGGGTCGGTCGGTGGGCTCAACTTGGATTATTGCGGTGGGGGTAGTTAGGATGTACGCAGAGGCCGGGCTGGTCTTAGGCAATTTCTTGATAAATCTGATCGTCCCTCCGCTCATGTCGGCCCCGAAGAAGCTTGCCGGGCCGGATTTTTCGAAGTCGTAATAATATATTTCAGATAGCTGCCCCATCGAATTATGGCTGTCATCATTGAATTTCAGCCAGAGTTTGCTGTTCTTGTCTGTTTGGTATGTGTCGGTAAGGCTCGCAGGATTGCCTGTGGCCAATGTTCGGAATTCCGTTTCATTGGCGTGCCGCAGGTAAACGTTTCCTTCCAGGGCCTGAGCGGAGCCGATTCTCTCCTGTGCCCAGGCTGATGGAGATGACAGGGCAATAGCAACAAACCCAATAATCCACAGAGCTGAACCCCGACTGAACATAATACTCATCTTGTCCTCCTGCGACCCTCCGATGTCATCATGAAACAGGCCAACCCTGGACTCTGTCCTCACGTCCTAGTAGCAATTACGCCCTGACCCAGAAGCTTCAGCTGTATTAATTCAGCAAAGATCACTTAGAGATGCATCTTCCACCAAGTTGCAGAAACCGGTTCCCCATTTCGTAGAGCATTTTCTCGATTTCAATTATGGAGCTTTTGGCACGATTTGGAAAGCAACCTCTCAAATTGTGAAATAATATGCTCCCCTGGCAACCGGATCGAACTCACTATAGTCCTGCCGCAACGGCCGCTCCAGGTACTCTCAATTTAGGTTTACAAATGGTGCTCCAGGTGTCAAGATTTTTCAAGATTTTCGACTAGCTTGTACATGGCGCCCAAGATATGTGACTAATTTGAATCACTAGGAAAAATAGGGTATGTTTTCACTTTTCTCTGCTTCTAATCCGCAAGACAAGGAACGGATGAGCGTGCAAGAGGTCCTCTATTTTGGGATGGAAATGTGCGAGCAGCGTGTCACACTCAAGAATCAGAGCAGGTGCCTGCTACGGCAATTTAATGAATTTACTAGGTCCGGCACCAACTCGTCGACGCTGCGAGGCGTTGAAGCCCGGTCAGTCGATTGGGGGCTTCCGTATCTGTCTGGCGCCAACCAGTCATAATCTTAGACATTTTGGGAACTGAATCATGGAAAAATATAAGTACCCTGATTTGCACCGCCGTGATGACTCCTCGCATAAGCCGGACGTTTACGAAAGGGAAGAGACTAGGGGGCGCGAGGCTGGAATTGAATCCGAGAAAACAATCGACATCAGGGCAATAGTCCAGGAACAACTGAAAGAGAAAGAGCGAAAAGCGTCTCGCCGAAAATGGGGCGGACGAGGACTCATAATACTAGGGGTAATAATCATTCTGACTTCCTGCCCGCTTTATGCGTTGTCAGTCATAGGCCCTCAGACCCTGATAAGCGGATTGGCCATGATGGCGGGCGGCAGCGCCCTGTTGGCATGGAGGCCAAAACTCAAGGATACGAATGAGGCCATAATCGTTGCTGCCAAGTACGGCAATTGCCTCACTGCCACCAGATTGGCCCTTGAACTGGACATTTCCTTTGAAAAAGCCGACAGAATAATCCAGGAACTGGTCCGAAGCGGGATAGCGGAAATCGACCTTGAGCACAAGGACCCCAACAATTCCATCGTGTACAGGGTAAGAGGCCTTTGAGCACACGACATAGCCGCTATACGGAGAGTAGTTGTTGCCGAAAGAGTCTTCCTCAATGCCCGTCTGTTGATGTATAACTTTCGCCGCTGAACAATTCGGAGGTCATATGAGATTCATACATACCGCCGACTGGCATTTGGGGCGGCGTATGCACGGCCAGCGTCTCCTGGAAGATCAGGCGTACGCGCTCGAACAGCTTGAGGCTCTTGCCAGGGATTTCAAGCCTGACGCTTTTCTAATATCAGGAGACGTGTACGACAGGGCTGTCCCTGCGCCGGACGCAGTGGAATTGCTCAACGAGTTCCTCTCCTATCTCGTAATGGACCTCAAGGTCCACGTTATAATGATTGCAGGGAATCACGACAGCCCTGCGCGTCTTGATTTTGGGTCCAGAGTGTTTGCAGGACAGGGGCTTCACGTGTTTGGGTCAGTCTTGAGTGAGGCCGTCTCTGTGAAGCTTTGTGACGCTTCCGGCCCCATTCATTTCTATGGGATCCCATATGCCGAACCCGCAATCGTGAAGGAAAAGCTGGCGTGCGAAGAGATTCATGGCCATGAGCCGGCTCTGATCGCTATGCTCGACGGTATCCGTGCCAGGCATCCGGCCGGAGAGCGATCTGTTTTGTTGGCGCATGCGTACGTGTCCGGTTGCGCTTCCGCTGAATCCGAGCGGCCCCTCAGCGTGGGGGGCGCTGAGTGCGTGGATGCATCCATCTTTAGTGGTTTCAATTACGTGGCCCTGGGGCATCTACACCGGGCGCAAGTCGCGGGAAATTCCCGCATCCGATATGCAGGATCGCTTCTCAAGTATTCATTTTCGGAAGCGGATCATAAGAAGGTCGTCAACCTTGTGGAAATAGATGGATCGGGCGACTCTCTGGTTCAAGATGTTTCAATCACCTTTCGGCGAGATGTGCGTAAGATCGAGGGCTTCCTGAAGGACATTCTCAACGGTTCCGGGTCTGGAGAGAATCGAGAGGATTATCTAGCTGTATCTCTTTTGGATACTGTTCCGATTCTGGACGTAATGGGCAAACTGAGAGAAATCTATCCGAACGTCTTGCACGTGGAGCGCCCATACCTGGATGCGGGCGGCGGGGCAGGTCGGGCTCCGGAAGATCATCGCACGCTCAGCGATGCGGATTTGTTCGCAGCGTTTTTCCGAGAGGTTACGGGAGAAGAGCTTTCCCCGGCGCACGCGGAAGCTTACAACCTCATTGTGGACGATCTGAGACGACTGGAACGGGAGGCCACTGTATAATGAGGCCGATAAGGCTTGCCACGAAGGCTTTCGGACCATACGCAACAGAGCAGACTCTCGATTTCAGAGATCTGGGGGATCGGACTCTTTTCCTGATTCACGGTCCCACAGGCGGAGGGAAGACCAGCATTCTTGACGCCATTTGCTTTGCACTGTACGGAGTCTGTTCCGGTGCACACAGAGAAGCGAAACAGGTCCGAAGCGACCATGCCGATCCTTCAGTCTTAACGGAAGTGACCTTCGACTTCAGCCTCTCGGGAGAGACTTACAGAGTATATCGCAGGCCGGAGCAGATCCGGATCAGGGCGAAAGACGGCCGAGTCAGCACGGCAAGAAACGAAGCTGCGCTGTTCAAGCGTATTTGCCTTGCATCAGGTGCTGACGAATGGACGGTGCTAGCCACTCAGTGGAAGCGGGTTACCGAGGAAGTGGAGCGGCTCATAGGATTCAGGAGCGACCAATTCAGACAAGTGGTGATGCTTCCACAAGGTGAGTTTCGCCGGCTGCTTCTTTCGGATTCCAAGGACCGGCAGACCATCCTGGAGGTGTTGTTCGGCACAGAGCTTTACAGGCGCATCGAGGAGGCGCTGAAGCAGGCCGCAAGAGAATTGGAAACACGTAGCAGAGACGCGGAGAAGCGCCTGAACTTTATCCTGGAACAGGCCGGAGCCGAATCCGAACAACAGCTCGCGGATCAGCAAGCCGAGGCAAAATCCAGGTGGACTCAAATCCAAGAGAATCTCGCGAAGCTCAAAGATGTCGAGAAACAAGCGCAGCACGAGGTCAACCAGGGCAGGGCGGCCATCGACACACTCAAGGAACTGGCAGTGGCTGAGAAAGCACTGGCTGCTTACGAGGCCCAGCTGTCGGCAATCAACATCAAGCGAGATTCTCTTGCAGGCGCGCGACGGGCCGCAGTCCTAGAACCAGAAGAAAAGTCCCTCTCGATCAGAACCAAAGAGGCGGATGAAGCGGACTTACAACTGAAGAGATGCAGGGAAGCCATCGCCATCGCTCTGTCGGATAAGGAAAATGCCGAAGAGAGACTGAAACTGGAGCATCAGAAGCAATCTGTTGTTGAAGAACTGCGAATGGAATTGGGTAGACTTGAGGCTTTGATTCCACGAGTCAGGGAGTTGGACGAAATCAAGAAAAGAGTCTCTGTTGCAGGAAAGGACTTCTTCCAGAGAGATCAGGCTCTTGAGGAGGCCAAGAATGCTTTGCAAAAGTGTCGCTCAGAGATGGAAAAACTTGTTCCCCTGCGGGAACGCGCAGAGAAGACCGCAGCCAGACTGGAGTTTCTGCAGCTCAAGGTGCGTGAGCTGGAACAAGCGTACCAGGTTCATGTGAAACTCGAAGCCTTGA
>JACRDE010000217.1 GCA_016212935.1 Desulfomonile tiedjei
GCTTCCGCTTTCGGATTTCTTCACCGGCAAGGGTGAAAGCCCGTTCCAGCTTACCTCTGACGAAATACTCACAGAAATTCGCCTGCCTTTGCCATGGGGCCCGATGTCAGGGTCCTATCAGCGGTTAAGCTTCAGGTCTGCAGTTGATTTCCCGATCATCAACGCTGCAGCCTCGGCAATCAGAGGAAACGATAAAATTGAAAGCTTCCGTCTGGTGCTTTCTGCCGCGGGTCCTGCTCCAGTGATCTTGAGAGAGGCGGAAAATCTCATCAAGGGTAGCACGCCCGGCCCGGACGTTTTTCCAAAGGTGCGTGAAATCGCGATTCGAACTGCGGAAGGAATCATTGTTCAAAACTCTTCCGCATCCAAGGATTACCGTATAAAAATGGCGGGAGTTGTGGCTTCCCGCGCTACGAGGGAAGCTCTGGGATTGGCTACTCCTTGAAAGTCTGACCCGGGGGCGCGTCCTCTTTCCGGCGAATCTGAACGAAGGTCGGCTATGAAAAAACAACTCTTGAGCATGAATGTGAACGATGAGACAATAGAAGTGGCGGTAGAGGCCAGTGCGTCACTTCTTGAGGTTCTGAGGGATGAACTAGGGTACATCGGAGTCAAAGAAGGCTGTTCAGAGGGAGCGTGCGGCGCGTGTACGGTGCTCATGGACGGTCGGCCTGTGCGTTCCTGTCTAACCTTGGCTCTGGAAGCTGAGGGCTCGTCAATAACAACCATAGAAGGATTGGCGTCCGGCGGACAGTTGCATCCGATACAACAGGCTTTCGTCGATCGGGGAGCAGTTCAATGCGGCTTCTGCACTCCGGGAATGATATTGTCGGCCAAAGCACTGTTGGACCACAACCCCAACCCTTCGGACGAAGAAATAAAAGATGCGCTTGCAGGAAATTTCTGTCGTTGCACCGGATATGCCAAGATTCTCGACGCGGTGTGCTCCTTGCGCCCTGCTTCCTCGAGCAAACCTGGCCGGTAGCCACGGTGTGATTTGCCGGCGACCTCTTCAATATCGAGAGAAACCCCGCATGATGCCGATTAACCGGAGGTGACTGTCTTGGACCGAGAAGAATACAGTTTCATTGGAAGAAGCATTCCCCGGGTGGACGCTCGCTCCAAGGTCACAGGGGAAGCGTCTTACACCGCAGACCTGAAGCTTCCGCGCATGCTGGTCGGCAAGATTCTGCGCAGCCCCTACCCTCATGCAAAGATCATCAACATAGATACGTCCAAAGCTTGTGCGCTCAGGGGCGTTCACGCAGTGGTTACGGGAAAGGACACGGCCGGCGAAAAGTGGGGCGTTTTCAGGTATACGCGCGACCAGCAGCTGCTCTGCGTTGACAAGGTCCGATACGTGGGAGACGAGGTGGCGGCTGTCGCTGCGGTAGACGAAGACACGGCTCTGGAGGCATTGAGGCTGATCCAGGTTGAATACGAAGAGCTCCCTGCAGTCTTCGATTGCCGCTCGGCCATCGCTCCGGATGCTCCCCTGATACACGACGACTATCAGCGAAACATCAACGTGGCCGTGAAAATTGACGTCGGCGACGTGGATTCTGCGTTCAAGAACAGCGCCCTGGTCAGGGAAGACACCTTTGTAGCGGAAGAAGACTCTTACTTCATGACCGAGCCTTACGCCGTGGTAGCAAACAGCGGTTCGGACGGCTCCATTGAAGTGTGGATGCCGAATGCGTCTCCGCATACCAAAGCAAAGGCTTTGTCCAACGCGTTGAAGCTGCCGCTCTCCAAGGTAAATGTTCGCAAGATCACGATTGGTGGGGCGTTCGGTGGCCGTTCAGACGTGTTTCCGGCAGAGTTCATCACTTGCCTGCTAAGCATCAAGAGTCAACGCCCTGTGAAGGTGATTTACACCCGCGAAGAAAACTCCATTGCCACGCGCATGGGACACGCGATGATCACCACCATCAAAACAGGGGTGGACAAGGACGGAGTCGTGCTTGGCCGGGACATTGTCAGTTGGCTGGACGGTGGAGCGTATTCAAGCACCGGTCCGATCGCCACTTCCGTACCCTTTCTGTGCCATGAGCAGACCTACAGAATGGACAACGTTAGATTTCACGGTTACAGGATATGCACGAACAAGCCCGTGAGGGGCATGATCCGAATCCACGGCAGATCCTTTGCATGCGGAATAGACACCCAGTTGGACATGATAGCTCAGGAACTGGGAATCGATCCAGTGACGATCCGTCTCAAGAATGCGCGACGTGCGGGCGAGACAACACCGACGGGCTCTTATGTCTCGAGCTGCGGCCTGATTGAATGTGTTGAGAAATCAGCAGAAGCAACCAATTTCCTTGCCAAATTCAAGAATGCCTCCCCCGAGCGAGGCATCGGCATGGGCATGAACTCGGTTCAAACCGGATTCCCACTTGGAATTCGCGGCGGCTCCCAGGCTTTTATCAAATTCCATGAGGACGGTGGGGCCACAGTGATCTCGGGGGTCGTGGACAACGGTCAGGGAAACGACAATATGTTGGTACAGATCGCGGCAGAAGAGCTTGGTCTCCCGCCGGACGATATACGGCTCATATCAGCGGATACGGAAGTCACCCCGACTGATGCAGGCTCTTATTCGATGATTTCGACGTTCGGCGGTGGAAATGCAGTCAAGTCCGCGGCAGCAGACGCCAAGGCTCAGTTGTTTGAGGTGGCGTCGGAATTGCTGGAAGCCGATCCCGAAGATTTGATTGCCAAGAATCGCAAAATATTCGTAAGGGGAGCACCGGATGCGGGAATTTCCATCGCTAGAGTGGTTCGCAAAGCCCTGATCCTGGGCCGGCCCATCATGGGGAAAGGCTCGTTTTCTCCGCAGGTTGACCAAAGACGAGAATGGATCAGCAACCCGAAGGGCCAGCTTTCGCAGGCGTTCTCATTCGGAGCGACCGTTGCTGAGGTTGAAGTGGACACTGAGACAGGCCAGGTCAAAGCCTTAGAGGTCACGTGTGCTCAGGACTGCGGGTTCGCCCTGAACCCCATTGTGGTGGAGGGCCAGTTCGAGGGCGGTGTGGCAATGGGTGGCCAGGGCGGGATGCTGGGCGAAGAGCATCGTTGGCACAACGGTCATGTACTGAACCCGAGCATGCTCGAATACAAGATTCCCATCATCAAGGATATGCCTGAAATCAAACCCATAATAGTCGAGACCATTGATCCTGCGGGCCCTTACGGGGCCAAGGAAGCGGGGATGTCGGTGGCCATGTCAGCCGCTCAGGCATACTGCAATGCTGTAGGGAGTGCGCTGGGAATATACTTCAATCATTATCCCCTGACGCCGGAGCGCATCCTGGACGCGATAGAAAACAAAAAGACCGGTATTGTCACGGCTTGGGAATTCGAGCCCGCAACAAAAATCGAGGTGGAAACCAGTCCCAAGGGCTCCAAATGAAATTCTTGCTGAAACTGGCGGATTCATACCAACACCCCTTCATACAAGTAATGCCCAAACCTGGGACAAGACCGTTTTTTCGAAATCGCGTTCGCCGCGGATGGCACGGGCTGACTTCGCGTCGGAGACTTCACACAAACTGTAACTCCGCCCGTAACGTGCCCGACTCGGCATTGGTATGAGGGCTATGTCCGGCTTCTTGCAGGCTCACGGAATCGTGAGCGCACAGCGATCATCGAATGTCATTTGCGAAATCGCAATATGGAAACGCCTCGCCACAAGATGGAGATTTCGTGTACTAATCGTTGTTTAGGAGGATTTTATGACGATCAGTAAGTGGATCCACATGGGAACCGTCCTCAGGCAGCAAGCGACCCATTACCCGCACAAACTGGGCTGCCAGGACAAGAAACGAGACCTTTCGTTCAACGAGTGGAACGACCGGAGCTGTAGACTGGGTAACGGTCTGACGGACATGGGCTGCGGTCATGGAGATCGTTTCGCGGTAATAGCGTACAACCGCGTGGAATGGATGGAAATGTACGCTGGATGCGCAAAAGCCGGACAGATATGTGTTCCGCTCATGTTCAGGCTAGCTGCCCCTGAGATCGAATATATAGTCAATGATTCCGGATGCAAGGCATTCATTATAGAAAAGGCCTTCGTCGGGTTGGTGAACAGCATCAAGGACAAGCTGCCTATTCCGTCTGGAAACTACATTTATCTCGGCGAACCCGGTGATGAGGTTCCGGACGGCTACGTAGGTTACGAGGAATGGCTGGCAAAATCATCTTCGGATGAACCCGACATCATGGTAGACGCCGAGGACCCGTGGACGTTCATGTACACCTCCGGAACCACGGGAAAGCCCAAAGGAGTTGTGAGAACCCACGAAAGCTACATGGCCATGTATTACCTCGACATAGCCAACATGGGGATACGCCCCACGGACAAGGTAATGATGGTTATGCCTATGTGCCACGTGAACTCGATCTTTTATTCATTCCCTTACACGCTCGTGGGAGCGCCTGTGTGCGTCTACAATGAGTCTAGCTTCAGTCCCGAAGACTTCCTGGAAACAGTTCAGAAGCACAGGATTACGTTCACGTCTCTGGTCCCGACTCATTACATCATGATCCTGTCTCTACCCCAGGAGATCAAGGACAGGTTCGACGTTTCAAATATGCGCCAGTTATTGATTTCTTCGGCACCTGCACGCAAGGATACGAAAGTCGCCATATTGGATTTCTTCAAGAATGCGGAACTGTGGGAAGCGTACGGTTCCACTGAAGCCGGTCTGGTCACCCTGTGTCGTCCGCAGGATCAGTTGCGAAAGCTGGGCACTATCGGACAGGAGATTTTCGGGGTCGACAGAATCAAAGTCCTGGATGATGAAGGAAACGAGGTTCCGGACGGACAAGTTGGCGAACTCTATGCCCGTACCCCCATGTTGTTCAAGGAGTACTGGCATCTTCCCGAGAAGACCAAGGAAGTATTCGTGGGCGAATGGTTCACGGCAGGAGATATGTGCTACCGCGACCCCGACGGATTCTATGTCCTCGTGGATCGCAAGGCCAACATGATAATAACCGGAGGAGAAAACGTTTTTCCGTCTGAAGTTGAAAATGCGCTCGGCGCTCACCCGGCAGTCAAAGACGTTGCAGTGATAGGAATACCCCATGATAAGTGGGGCGAGGCAGTGCATGCCGTGGTGATTCTCCACGAGGATCGCGAAATCACGGAAGGTCTAAAAGAAGAGATCAAGAGATTTGCCAAGAACAAAATAGCTGCATACAAAATCCCAAAAACTCTTGATTTTATTGAAGATGACGACATGCCGAGAACCGGTACAGGCAAAATACTCCACAGGAAACTCAGAGAAAAGTACGGGACCTGGAGCCAGAGCCGCTGAACGGAGTTCATGGCAAGATGTTGCCGGGGAAACCCTGTTGCAGATGGCTTCCTCGGCACTCCGTGGGCGTTAGACTACCGGTTGGTGATGGCCGGCGCCCGGGACTGTCTCATACCAGTTCGCATTAAAACGGGGAATAATCGGGGAGGACCTTCTTGAAAGAAGTTCCTCCCCGAACCCCACTTCAAGAACTTCTACTATCGGTGGCCCCTCCGGGGCTTCAGAGAACGGCGTCCCTAAGGGACGCTTGATAGTAGCCCGGCAATTCATTGCCGGGAAAATGAACCTCACGTCACGATTGTCCCCGTGTCCATTGAACCTTCCTCCACATGCCTGCGGTTCTCATGTTCTCCAACACTCTCTTTGGGTCGCAGTAATATTACTTACTTTCGCAGCATCATAGCCAAATTCACTTTATTCAGGCTTTTGGCACACAATTTTCTCGTTCATCTCGTCTTTCAGGATTTGACTAGGCTACAATTTGGGGGCGCTCGTTGTAGTCTTGTTTCATAGGAATTCGCATTCCATCCGGGAATTCTGAGACCTCGAAAGTTCGTCATTCCCGCGAAGGCGTGAATCTAGAAGGGCCACAGCGAGCAAGACTGATTGAGTGCGCTCGCAGGCGCACGATTCCCGCCTTCGGAATGACAGGTTCGCGGATTCTCGTGCTTCCCCGACCCCATATCACTTGTTTGAACACCCATGGGTATTACCAATAGGTCCTCTCCGATTCTTCCTCGTGTGAACGCGAACGGGTGTACATTATAAGATGTACTGGACGCACGCTGAACTTGAGTTCAACGGGGTTTTATGCTATTTGCCATCTCACCGCCGAGCATTCCGAGCGGACGATCTAACAAGTCGGAGAGACAGCCATGCGAAACATCGAAATTACACGAATAATTGCGCTGGCCTGGCTGTTGGTTACAATTACTTTCGCCGCGCATATCCTCCCAGCCCAGGCTCAAGTTGCCCACCAGAGTGGGACGACTTCATCCGATGTCTGGATAAGCCATCAGATGAATCAACCGCCTCCAGGAGCAGGCGACAGGTACGACGTGTCTCCTGATCGGCTTGACGAGATCCGCCAGCTCTATATGCAGGCGAGACAGGAACAGGACGGCAAGAAAGACGCCAAGCCCCAGGACAAGAAATAATCAAGATCGCCCCATGCGTCAGGGTTCTTTTTTTGTCTGCAATTCCGAGAAATTGTAAACCGCATTCAGCGCAGGCATTGGATTCACTTGGGCCCCGTAATTTGATATCGGGTAACGAACTCCCTTTTTATAGAGCGTTTCAAGATTCGTCAGGATTCGAGCGCAGTCCTCGGCCGGTAGCCCTATCGCCAATTCATCATCCGCTGCGTGGCCGAATCTTCTCTCGCCGTAGCACGGGATGGAAAGCGCGGGAACCCGATCCACGAAGCATCTGCCTATGACGTCCGAACAGGAGGACTCTCCTACCGAATAGAACACAAGGCGCTCGAATCGGTCGTATTGAATTGCATTGACCATAAGTGACATCTGGGCTGGATTCCCGTAAATCAAAACAATATCAGGGACAAAAGGATCATAAGCCGTAGGCGCCAACATGAAAGCCTTGTATTTTCCAAAGGGAATCCTCTGCATTACAGATTCACAGAGTGCGGCGTCCTCCTTCTTTTCCAGCCAGACTACATTCCGCATCGTTCCGTCTGTCACGAATTCCGGCAATTGGGAGAGCCCAAGGATGCTTGCGCAGCCAGGTGTGGCCAGATCCTCGGCTGTTCCACCAACTGTCCAGTCGAAGGTGCGCGCAATGGTAATGAGTTGGCAGAGAGACAGCTTTTCAGGAGGTTTACGAATCCATGGATTATTGCTGAGGCTATCCGAATCACTCAATAATTTGAGGCCCACAGGAAAAGTCTTCAGCCTCAGGAATCGTTCCATGCCGCGGGTCCATTCAGACCACCTTACATCTTCCGGGTTCATTTCGTGTTCTCCTACGTCTATACCGAAGCTATTTCATGCGGTGAATGGTGAATCTGGAGGCCAGGACCGCCTGCACGAGATCTTCTTCATTCTCTATGAGATCGTGGAAATCCATTACGCAGGTGCCAACTGAGGCCGCTTTGTGCGCGTCACTGCCAGCAAACTTTAGAAGCCCTGCGGCATCCGCCACGTCTCGAGCGAGGGTGTTTTCCGCGTCAGTGACCAGGCTGTTGCAAACCTCAAGGCCGTGAACCTGCGAGAATGTGGGGTTCTCAAGAGCGTCCTTTACGTCCATTTGAAGATCGCCGAACCCGAATACCAAGAAACCGCGGAAAGGATGGGCCGCTATCGCCACCCCACCGACCGCGTCCACTTTGGCTTTCAGCAATGCTGGGGTCCACAATTCCCCCGGCTCTTCTTCAAGTCCGAAAACGAGAATGTCGCCACCGGTGGTGGTGATCTCCATGCCTCGGAACACAGGCAGTCCGTGTTTTTCACTCAACGCTTCTGCCTCGTCAGCGCTCCAAATCCGGTTATGCTCGGTGATGCAGATTCCGTCCAAGCCGTTTTCCTTGGCGGCTAGCATCATTTCGTCCGGCGACATGACGCTGCAAGCAGAATAGGCGGTCGTGTGTACGTGGAGGTCCAGTTTCATATGAAAAAACACTCCTGAGTTACTGAAGGTTCAAATAACTCTTAAGGGTCGGATATCGCTCAAAGAAGAGGGTAACGAATTCGCTCTTGTCCAGGGTTGGGTCTTTTTCCAGAGCAGACCGCAGCTCGCGGGTAAATTCGGCTCTGGCCAAACTTCGGCAACAATCCACCATGAGTATCGCCATGTGCCGACAGCCGTTGCGGCCTATTTCCTTTTTAATTCTTCCGTCCAGTTCGTGATCAAGCTTCCAGCCTTCAGCTAGAGTAAACACCTCCATCGCTCTGGGACACCGCGTCGTGGTAAAGCGTTTCATTCGAGCCTGGACCGATTCGATGACCAGTTCCGGCCAGCTTACAGCTATCTGGCACTCCATGCCGTACATCTCGTCCTCGAGAATTCCACTGACGACCCGTCTTCCCGGGCCTTGCATTTGTACACCTATTGATTTCGTACGCGAATAAGCGAGCATTGGACCTCCGAATACGGATGTTTTTCTCTGCAAGCCAATAATGCTATAAATCCTGGAATGCGGCGCAGCTGTCCTTGAGCCTTGGGTTGTCCGCCATAATCTTTATTGTCGGTTCGGCGATGAGCACGTTGTTCAGAAAGACACGAGGGCCGTCTATGTCCAGCTTAGCCGGCTCGCCTCCAAGTTCCATTCCCTTCCTGAGTTCCGGCGCGGTGAGTGCGTTGACCAACATTTCCATGGATTCAAGCACCATTTCCGCTACTCTGTCGGAACCCTGGGTACCCGCGAGTATTCCTCTCACGATCTTGGTCATTCCTGGCCCCACACGGACGCCTACCAATTTTTCCACAGCATCGGATAGGTCCGGAACCAATCCCAGCACGTCCCGCCTGACAGCAATCTCCGCCTTGCGAATGTCGAGGGCCGGCAGCTTCACATCCAGCGATATCTCCGCAGAAAAGAGAGCGTCGTCAGCGCGGGATATGATTCTAAACAGACCCTTGTCCACATTCTCCACCGTCGTCAGATGATTTGCCTGGAAATCAAGTATCACGATCAGCACCTCTTTCCATTTTGGATTCGAACAGATGTCGAGTTAGAAAGAGCCCGAACTCCACACTGTGCGGATACGATTCTACAAGATCAGTTTCTCCAGAAGGATCCTCACACCTATGATCATCAAGACAACGCCGCCAACCCGTTCAGCCCACTGGCCCATGTGACTCCCGACCTTGTCACCCAATCGCATACCTGCGAATGTCATGACCAGCGCAGTGCAACCGATGACGAGTGCGGGCACCAATATATCAATGTTGATAAGCCCCAGAGACAGCCCCACGGCCAGGGCATCTATGCTGGTAGCAACAGACAATGCCACGAGACTCAAACCGCGCGTGGGATCAGAACTTTCGCTGCGGCTCTCCGGATGAACAGACTGGCGAATCATGTTCAGCCCCAGCAGAAACAACAGAGCAAATGCAATCCACGCGCTCAAGTCGCCCATCATCAGGGACAAACCTTCCCCACCAAACCAACCGGCCGTTGTCATCAAGGATTGGAAAAGCCCGAAATGCCAGATCAAACGAAATAGATGCCGATTCGTCAAAGCACGCAAACCGGCGGCAACGGCAGCGGCCACTGCGAAAGCGTCCATTCCTAGCGCGACGGCGGTTCCAAGGAGGGTCAGAGCGTCCAAGTCAGGCACCAATTGCTCTCATTCAATCAGGTCAATGTAGCAAGCGGGCCGAAAGCCGTCAACTCTGAAGCCCGACCGCTACATGCCAATTCGCTTTCAAAGCAGTAAGATCTGGTGAACCTTTTTTGTAACCTAATATGAGCGATTGTTGGCAAGAGTTTCCGGGGAACCCTTTTTTGTGCAAAAAAGGGTTCCCCGGGCCCCTCCCAAAAAACTCTAACATTATGGCGACATAGGTCAACCGGATACACTATTAGAGAGCCTTTCGGCCTCATCGAGAAGAGGCTACCGTACCCAGTATCATGACCCAACGGGTTAAGCCTACAACTGCATTACCTGCTGTGATCACCCCTTCTGAAAGAAATGTGCAGCAAGTGACGAAACTAACAGCCCATAAATTGAGATTTTTTGAGGAGGGGGCCGGCAAACACTTCTTACAAAAAGGGTTTCTCCGATTTTGCTTCTTTGATTGCGAATTCGTATGAGACCTTATCGTGGTACGGATTTTCCCCCTATCCATGCTTTCAATTGTCTTGCGGAATGACTATTATGGGACGCAATTCAGATTTACTAGTTGGGCGGTAATCACTAAACATGCAACAGGCGCATAATCACTGTAACGAGCATCATCACCACCATCACCATCATGGGGAATCACGTCTCGTAATTGCCCTTTTCCTGACTTGTGTTTACATGGTTGTGGAGGCGGTGGGCGGCTTTGTTTTCAATTCATTGGCCCTCCTTGCCGACGCGGGTCACATGCTTTCGGACGTGGTTGCGTTGGCCTTGTCGTTGGCAGCAATCAAAATAGGCAACAAATCACCTACAGAGCGACACACTTTCGGCTTCAGACGGACGGAAATCCTTGCAGCCCTAGCGAACGGATTGGCGCTTTGGGCCATCGTCGTTTTGATCTTCTTTGAGGCCGTGCACAGGTTCTATTCCCCCCAGCCGGTACAGGGCGGCGGCATGCTATTGATCGCCGGAGTGGGACTGGGTATCAACGCCGTAATGGCCCTGCTTCTATTCTCCAGCAGGCACGAAAGCCTAAACATCAAGGGAGCCTTTGTCCATGTGATCTCCGATGCTCTTGGCTCCCTGGGGGCAATCGTTGCAGCGGTGATTATTCTTCAAACCGATGAAAACAGAGTGGACCCTGCTGTCAGCATTCTTGTGGGTTGTCTGATCGTCTATTCTTCGTGGTCGTTGATTCGCGAATCGCTACATATACTCATGGAAGGTGTCCCTGCCGGACTAAACATACACGACATGGAGCAGGCTGTGATCAACCAGGACGGCGTATGCTGCATCTACGATCTGCACGTGTGGACCATTGGGGCCGACCAGAGAGCACTCAGCGCGCATGTGGTGGTCTCCGACCCGGATTGGGACCGTAGCGAGCTCCTCAAACGATTGAACAGGCTATTTGCTGAAGAATTCAATGTAACCCACACAACCATTCAGATTGAGCCAACCCACGAAATACGTTCGGAAAGCGAATATCCGGTGTGCCGGGAAGGGACTGCATGTAAAATCTAGAGCACGTCGTTCAAGGGGTGCAATCCGTGGCGCGTCCGACGTTGCTGTAGAGCCTGTCTGTAGGCATTCAGTTATCCGGAGACAGAGAGCTGTAGTGGGGCAGGCTTTCCAGCCTGCTTATCCTCAAGACCAATAATGGCAGGCTCGAAAGCCTGCCCCACGTTTTCTGAAATCCGGCTGAATAGTTCTATTCCGGTTCCAACTGAATGGTTGCGCCTCTCAGCACTTTCTGCTTTCGATCGGAATTCTGGAGTGCTATATGCAACGGATGACAGTGGTTCCGGAAAAAGAGCATTCAATTCCTTCTGTCAAGGAAGGGATCCCATTCTTGCCCCTGCTGGCCGTTATTGGCGGGGTTTTCCTATGGCGAGTCCTGTTTGCAACCGGGTTCAACCTGATACCCGATGAATGCAGCTACTGGACGTGGTCAAGGCGGCTTGACTGGTCGTATTTCGATAATTCGGGAATGGTGGCCTACTTGATTAGGCTTTCAACGGAGATTCTCGGGCAATCCACGCCCTATTCCGTGCGCCTGCCTTTTGTAATCCTGTCTGGATTCACCACATATCTAGTGTACACGGTGAGCCGTCTTTTGTTCAGGAACAGGGCCAGGGCTCTTTTCTGCGCGACTCTTTTCAATCTTGTCCCTCCTTCCCTACTGGGAGGAGCCGCGGCTATCCATGACAATGCTTTGATTTTCTTCTGGTTGCTGGCTTTGTGTGCCGCAGCGCAGTATTTGAAGACAAACGATCTGAAATGCTTCTATTTCATGGGAATAGCCGCAGGTGGAGCCATTCTCAGCAAATATACCGGCGTGCTGGTACTGCCGTGCCTCTTGTTCTTCCTCCTCTGGAACAGACAGCACAGGCCGCTGCTGCTTAGGAAGGAACCGTGGATTGGAGCCTTGATCGCAGTGGTATTCGCACTTCCCATACTGTGGTGGAGTTATTCTCACGACTGGGCATCCTTGTATCACATTTTTTTCATCGGGTCCGGGGCTAAAGCTGTGAGCAGGCGAATTCTTGACGGTCTTGGTTATCATGTGGCTCAGTTCGGCCTTGTGTCTCCGTTTTTTTATCTCGCCTTGATCGTTGCGTCGGTGGCTGCACTGACGCGCAATTTGCGTGAGCCTAAACCGGAGGAGACGCTGCTGCTGTGTTTCGGGATGCCTGCGATCATTTTCGGAGCAATGGCTTTCAAAGGCCATGTTGAGGCTAACTGGGGCTTCATCGCGTATCCTTCTCTTGCGATACTGGCTGTGGAAACAATTCTCACAGCTCGCAAAAACGACGCTGGAGGTGTCTGGAAGCTATTCTCCCGCAGGCACCTGAAATGGGGCCTGATTTTGGCCGTAGGCCCGGTTTTGGTTGTCGTGGCTCATGCCTATATCGGGCTGATTCCGGCGTTTCTGGAGAAAAGGTATGCAAAAGAAGACCGCATAATATGGGAAACCAGGGGATGGAAGGATCTGGGAAACCATGTCGCGAAATATCAAGCAGAGGGGGAAATCATCTCAGCGGACAGCTATCAGCTCTGCGCGTTGCTGGAATTCAACATTCCCCGACAGCCGAAGGTTCGGTACCTGGCGCCTTGGAAGCGGCCCACCCAGTTCGACGTTTGGGAGCCCTCATTCGACAATATGAAGGGACGCGACATACTGTTCGTTACGCCAATACCTCTCAAGCCGTCTTCGGATTCGCTGACCACTATTTATGAGAATTTTGCGGCGGTGGAAGAGCTGCCATCCTTCCATGTCATGTATCACAGGGAGTCCATTCGGAATATTCACTTGTACCGCTGCAAGAATTTCGACCCGTTTTCCCCCCGCAGACTCGGTCCAAGATCACTGTTCTATCAAGAATAGAGCTGAATGTTAGGCGCAGGATCACTCTTCGCAGTAAGTCAAAGCCGAAGCGAACTAACAGTTTTCGGACTATGTCGTCCGAGTTGAAGGACTACACTCTATAACCGTCGCTATTGATAATTAATAGGGCCGATTAACATCGGCCGGAGTAACCCCTCGATTGACGTCCGCGCCATCGACACCTCGATTCACGTCGGCTCCTGTTACACCTCGGTTGACATCCGCTCCTGTAATGTCCCGATTCATGTCTCCTCCGTCCACGCCACGGTTCACGTCGGCTGGCGTAACCCCTCGATTGACAAAATCAGGATCGAACGCCAGAACGGCTGTGGACAAGCTGATCGTAATTGCCAAAACCATCATTGCATTTCGCAGGATTTTCCGTGTCATGATAACCTCCGCAACACTGGATGAGGATGCTTGACTAACGTTGATTGGTACGATGCCGAAGTTGACCGTTGGGTTCGGCAGCGGGGCCTCACCAGGTTTCTGAATCTTGAATCCGTTTTGCAGACTTAATCAGCCAACAGGGAGCGGACAAGAAATGCTACCCGTTCCTGGACTACTTCCCTCCTTATATTGGACTCAACAACAGTCTTCAAGGGTTTGGAATCGGTCTGCCGGCCCGCTTGGAAGAGTTTGGCCTCTATCTCGCATACGCCGCGTATTTCGCCTATTTTTACAATCACGATGTAGCCGGTCTCGGCATGAAGCGCGGGAGCTTGAGCTTCTGGAGCGGCCTCTTCTTCCGATGTAGCCTCGTTTGATTTGGGAGATCCGACGAACGCGTATCGACCTTCCATTGCAGAATCCGGGGCAAAACGGACCCACTGAATCGGCTTGCCCTCAGGATCAGTGATCATAACCCGGACCGGCACGCGCGAGTCCTCACCAACCTTGGCAGGATGCTTTTTCGCCTTATTCGAAGCGCCCACAGTCTGTTGTGCCCTATCTTCGAATTTGTAGCCCATGCTCCCGCGAGCCTGCCGGGGCACCTGCTCCGATTTGTCCGCTTCAGATTCCTGCCGCCGACGCTTCTCTGACATGCGGGCTGAGAACTCTCTATCGCTCCCAGTATGCAGAGGCACTTCCTGCAAGCTACCTGGTGTTTCTTCTCTTGGTGCGCTTTCCAAATCTGATTTGGATTTTCGCTCCGCAGATGTAGGCTCTGGAGGAGGAGCGGCAGGCCGGGAAGGTGCAGGTACAGGAGCAGTCGAGACTTTCGGGGCCTCTGGTTTTTCTTTCGCCCTTTCAAGGTGAGCCTGTGCGACCACCTCCTTTTTAGGGTCCTGCGATTCGACGGGTTGATCCATCTCGATATTCGCGGTTTTTTCTGCGACAGGGGCCACGCCCCGCTGGGGAAGCCCTTTGAACGATGTCCACAGGGGAATTATCAGCACTGCCAACATCAAAACGGCAGCGGCTGAGGCAAGTCCAAGAAAGGGAACTGAAAATGGCTTCTTCAGCAGACTTGAAACAAAATTGAAAAAGCCGGTTGTTACAGACCTCTCGCCACTATCGCAAATCAGCTCGATTTGCCGCTCAATGGCCTTTGGCATCTTCGCATGCGCTGGAACAACGTCGCGTAGCCCAATCATTTCCGTAAACACCCGGACATTCTCCGCGCATTCAGGACACGATTTCAGATGCGACTCAACTTGCGCGTCCTCGTCCAGCTTTCCCGATGCAAATGCGTAAAGCCGTTGTTCGTCAGGATGAAATACTTCCGGATGGTTCCTCAAAAGAGAATCCATTCGTCCAAGAGACTCAAATTCCAGCGCGCAGATCGGGCATTCTCGAAGGTGCATGGCCAATACGCTTTCAGCTTGCGGCTCCAAATGCCCTTCTATATAGGCGAGGATCTGGGCGGGCTCCCAGCCCTCCGGGCAATTGTTCGCTGAATCAGTCATCTGTTGGACGCCTCCCCGAGACCTGATTCGGTGCAACGACGTGCCAAGATCGACAAACACCTGGCCACCTTCACTCTAAGGGTGGCTTCCTTGACCTTCAAGATGTCTCCAATCTCTTGGTAAGCAAGGCCCCTATCGTAGCGCAAACCCAGCAAATTCCTGCACGCTTCGGACAAGGTCTGAAAAGACTTTCTTAGCAAGCTGCTTTCCTGAGCCTTTATGAGGCTTGCTTCCTGGTCCTCACCCTGCGCCGGCACTGACACATATCCCTGCTCCTGAGCCTCATCGTGCGCGTTCACGCGGCTTGAAGGATTAAGCCCCCCTCTCTTGGAGGCCGACGTCTTGCGATAATGACCTATAGCAACGCGCCGCGCTATTTCCATAATATACGGCTCAAGAGATTTCGTCGAATCGTAATGCTTCAACGCCTTGATAAGCTGGATGAAAGTCTCCTGTGTCAGGTCTTCCTTGTCCTCTTCCCGCGCAAACCGATTCACTGCGAGACGCACGAGGGGCAAGAATTTTCGATAAAACTCTTCCCATGCATACTTTTCCCCCCGGTTGCAACGCTCGATGAGTGAACCGTCGGTATTCAATCTGAACTCTCCACATGGTCTGGAACATCCTTATTCTATGCGGAATCACGATGGTTTTCAAAGAGGAAAAGTTCTGACCTCACACCCATTGATTCGCGAAAGGCGGGTTTGTGTAACTGATTTCGAGTCTTTTTGATGTTGGGGGGCTGTTTTACACTTGCCCTACATCATATATGTTACTTCTTTTATGTTATTTCAATATGTTATCTACATTTCTTAAAGTATTTTCTTGACTTTTAATTGAGCTTCTCCTATAGTCCCAACTGTGAGGACGTGATTCGGCGAAAGTCGATGGTCCTCAGCTTTTGACCTCTACCCTGGATGGACACCCTCCCTCCCCCATAACCCCCCCATTCAGGGACAGAGGTCCTTTTCATAATCGGGCTCTTTCTTTGGGCCCATCTACTACTCTCAACGGCGGCCCACTAATCGGCCGCCGTTTTCGCGTTGCAAGAGCGAATTCGTAATCAAAGAAGCGAAATCGGAGAAACCCCTCTTGTAAGAAGTGTTCCCCCGAAATCCCATCCCAAGAACTTCTAGCGTTTTTGGTATCAGCGTAGAAAGTCCGCCAAGAACCAGACCAGGTTTTGCTCCTGGACGGGAGAATGCGCGTCTTGCCACCTCAGCGGAGTAATGTTAGATTTTGGCAGGCTTCGGTGAAATCTCGGGATGTCTGGAAAAACCTAGGGGAGTGATATGCAACAAATTCTATCCTGGCTTGTGATGGCCCTTTTTATGATTGGTGGGGTATTCTTCCTGCGCTGGATCGAAGCCGTTTTTCGTTAGGATTCTGTGCGGCCGGGCAGGGGCCTTGCCTTGCCCATTCGATGACGGGCCCGCCGGATTATCGGAACACGTCCAATAGACCCTTCAACCCCTCCTGCATCTGCGTCACTCCTCGCTCGATTATGGAAACCAGATTGGGCTCATCCTCGTCCGGATACTTGTCGCTTATGACCACTTCAACCGGTTTCTTGAGCCAATGGTAGCATCCGCGGTCATTCTGCTTAAGTCCTCCCAATCCTGCGGTCCTTATGATGGCCTTCTTTAATTTGCACGGATCCGGGACCCTTATACACCCGGAGGAAACCGCGCCTACGGTAGCTGGCGATATGCGGCGCCCGTTGGGAATTGACAAAGCCTCAAACCCGTGCAGCCCCAGCTCGCGAAACCTCTGGCATCGGCCCTGTTCGTCGCAAATCAATAGGGGGGCGAAGAATCCGTTGTAAAGGCCGGGGACCCTTTCAGCCTGCGTGTCGAAAAAAACCACGTCCGGATAGCAGTAGATGTGGTTGATGATGAACCTACCTTCCGGAGTCGGCGAGTTCACATCACCAAGGGCCACGTGGGTCCTGTAGATTTCTTCTGCAGAATCGTCTTTGCGTATTCCCTCCAGCACCAATTCGAAATTCAAGCGGTCTATCTGAATCCGAATCCACTTGAACTCAGGCTTCGGCACGTTTGTGTCGTCCTGACCGAATTCCTGCCAGTTTGTGTAGAGCCCGGGGAGGCATGGGTCATTGGGGGCGATAACGACATCAGGAGGATGCGCTGTGGGCTCTTGAGCAGAGGGCGCAGGGGGTGGAGGTGCGATCGCGTCAACCGGTGTATCTGTAGAAACGGTTTCGTTCGACGGAAGATTCTGGGCAGAGGTCCCTAGGTCTTCTGCAGGCATCGCTCCCGCGCTTTTCAGGATGACTGCCAGCAGCAGAGCCGTGAATAGAAGAACAGCCGTTCGATGCATCATTTGCCCATCTCCGGATCATGTCGGACGGTGCTGTTTTATATTTCGAGTAATCACGTGTCAACAGATCCATCGTCCGCCACGGCCGAGCATCACCGAGTAAATCCTTGCGGTGCCGAAAGAAATCAACCCGAAAAGTCGAATCTGAACAATGGAGAATACTCGGCTCCGGATGGTTTCAAAATACTCCGGAACAAAATCGCATGATCCACCACAAAGGAAGGTCCTGAAATATCAGCACTTTCCTGAATTACATCCGTCAGCCCGGATATGCCCTTGCTGGAACGCACTCTACCCAGGGTAAGGTGTGCACGGAAGGGCCTTTTCTCTTTGGGAAATCCAAGAGTGGCCAAGGAATCTTCCAATTTGGAAACCAGCGGAACGAGAGCTCCTGAGTCATCGCTGCATCCTACCCAGACAACCCTTGGCTTTCTAAGATCCGGAAATACCCCGAGTTTGGCCACACGGTGCGCGGATAGCTTTTGGTAAGCGAATATGGGTCTGACCTCATCTTCAATGGCTTTCAGCAAGTCTGACCGGATTTCTCCGAGAAATTTTAGCGTCAGGTGCACTCCCGCCGGGTTGACCCATCTCACGTCGCCGCCGTGCTTTTTCAGGTCCGTCGCAATCTGTTTCAAAAAGAGTTTGATCGTTTCCGGCAACTCGATCGCGAAGAATACTCTGACTTCATCGTTTTTTTCAGGCATTTTCACACCAGTTCTGCTTGGGGCCGATTAACAGCTTCGCCCCTGGCCTAGAGAGGGCCGCCTAAACCGTAACGAGCCTGGCTCTTATCGTATACCTTTCGTGCTTCTGGCAGAGATTCATTCAACTTGCGAATTCTCTCGTCCTCCGGCGGATGGGTCGACAACCAGACCGGAACTGGCGGCTTATTGATCTTTGCCATCCTTTCCCAGAGTCGAGCGCTTTCCGACGGGTCATATCCGGCAGCAGCCATGTATAGTTGTCCGATGCGGTCAGCTTCCACCTCATGGATGCGGCTGTAAGGCAGAATCACGCCAATCATCCCACCCATTCCCATGGCGCCCAGAATCATGCGAGCCTTGCTGTCGAGATTGCCGTCTTCCTTTTTCAGGACCTCTCCACCTACAGTAACCGCACCCTTCAAGGCCAATTGCTGGCTCATGCGTTCCCCGCCATGCCGGGCCACGGCATGGGCCACTTCATGACCTATCACGGCGGCAAGCCCGGCTTCATTTTTTACATAAGGAATTATGCCCGTGAAGACCACGATCTTCCCACCGGGAAGACAAAACGCGTTAGGCACGTCTTTGTCTATGACCCTCACATCCCATTTGAAGCCCGGCTTGTCCATTGCCTCAGCCGCTTTGCTCACTCTGTCCGATACCCGTTGGACGATCTCCTTGATCCGCTGGTCCTTGCACTCCTGTTCTTTGGAGACCACCTCGTTGAACGCCTTGAGGGCCAGGGCGTTCAACTGGTGATCCGAGACCATGTTCAACTGTTTGCGTCCGGTGTGCGGGACTGTGGCGCAACCCAACAGGGATAGAATCAGAGCAAGAGCTATTATACCTATTTTGAATCGTTTCAAGAGTCTTCTCTCGTCCTCATGCGAACTGCCTTGTCTACGTCGAGGGCATAGCGGTCCTAAAATTCCGCGAAGGTCGTGGTGGAGACTGCCTCAACGAAAGGTGAAAAAGTCATAGTAGGTCCGGCATGTTGCCCGCCTCCATCTGGTCATTTTGGCGGAAACAGACTAAATTGTATATGGCCTCTGCGAAGGGAGCTCAAAATCCCAAGCACGAGCGAACCATTACACATGATGTCGTGTATAGCTTGATTTATCAAGTAGTTCATGCTAAATATTTCTCGGCTACTTCATACCCGATCCCTGGAGGCGCGCCATGAAATGCGAAAAATGCGGCTTTGTAAGCTTCGACTTCAACCTCACATGCCCATCCTGCGAAAAGGATCTCAGTGCTGTACGCAAAAAGCTGGGGTTGAATTTCGACCAGCCCGAGGTGGATTTTGACGAATTTTTTACAGGTTCATCGTCCGCATATAAGGCAGCGACCGGCGCTACCGCAACCTCCGGCCAGCAACAGGAAGCTGAGTTGGACCTCGAAGGTGGTGAGGAGTTCGAGTTCACTCTCGACGACTGAGCATCCTAACTGCAAGGAACGTCTGCGCTGCGCCTCGCACACCCGGGATGAGTTCGGGTCAGCCCGGGTGAGGAATCAATCTTCCTGTGTTTCCAATGGCCACGCCCCTCTCTCCTGGAGGACTTCTCTCAAAAGCTTCAGAGACTGGTTAACAACCGGCATTCCGCCGTAGATTCCGCACTGAAAGATAACTTCCGCAATATCGTGAGGATTGCACCCAACATTGAGGGCTCCGTAAATATGAAGCTTCAATTCCTCAGTTCTTTCCAGCACTGTCAGCGCTGCCACTGTAATCAGTTGCCTGGTTTGGTGCGGAATTCTCTCACGAGCGTACATCTTCCCAGTTATGAACATTGAAAGATCTCTGGCCAACCCTTTGTCAAAAGATCTCCAAAGATCGAAAGGTCTTTCACCCGGGTAGCCTTCAAAATACAGCTTGGCCGTCTTCGCTGTCTTTTCCTTTATGTCTTCGCTCATTTGCACCTCCTAAAATTTCGACAGACTGAATATGAATCGACTATTCTAAGAATTATCCGGCCTCAGCAGACGACCTTCAGACCATCCCGGGCCGGAAATATCGGGTAGGGAAGCTCATACTGGGCAGAAATACGGTCTACAACCTTTTGCCACTCGTCGTGGCATCTCGGAATCGGATATGGTTCCCCGGACCCAGGCTCGTGCAAAGGAGACTCGGGCGGTATTTTCTTCATAAAGTTGTTGCCAGGATCTCCCGGAACATGGTCCATGTCGGAAATATGCACTAGATAAGTGGCTTTGCGAGGCTTCCAGGTTCTAATGTACTGCATCGCGGATTGAAAACTCATGTGATGTGGCCGGTTAAATTCCGGTTCGTTCAGCCAATTTGCCTGAATTATGAGAATATCCGGCTCCATCAGTATTGAGGGTTCATCCTCGATCCTCATGAAATCCGAAGTATAGACCAGTTTGAAGTCTGCCCCTGAAGCATCTGCCTCGTAAACGTAACCCACCGAACCTGGCGCTGACGGACCGTGAAAGGTCTTGAAGGGTGTAATTTTGGCGTGCAGCCCCTCCAAGCGGGCGCCTGGACTTGCAATTCTCTTTTCAATCAATGTCCCGAGAAGATAGCCGAAGCGGATCTCTATTGCCTTCCAAGCCTCTTCAGTGGCGTACACCGGGATTGGATTCCACTTATCCACAGGCGTGGATCTGCGAAAGACGAGCAGGTCATCCATTCCCAAGTAGTGATCACCGTGCTCATGGGTTATCAAAACCGCATCCGGGCGCTTGAACCGGTTCGCCTTCATCTGAATTCGAAGATCCGGACCGCAGTCCACGAGAATACTCTCCTCGCCTTTAATCAATATGGACGTTCTCGTGCGCTCTTCACCCATCTGGTTCATTTTTGCACAAATGGCGCAGTCGCAGGAATATTCCGGCGTACACCATGCGCTGCCTGTTCCCAAAAACACGATCTCCATATAATAGCCCTCATATTGGAGTCTGCACCCGGTATCGAAGCGCTTTCAAGCGATCGGGTCGTCGGATTCCGAAGAAATACCGCGATTCACGCGTTCCCGCAAGTCTGTGGGAGCATGAAAAGGTATAACGTAAGGAAGTATGGCAGAATTACGGATGCGAGCTTGAAGACGTGAAAGTCCTCTTAGTCCACATCTGGAATTGTCAAGCGGTTCAGTTGTCTGTGAGGGGGGTACGAAAGAACAGCCGCGAAGACTGCCTGACACAATTTTACTTGCCCCTGTACACTATCAGGCCGTGGGTGAGATCGTACGGTGAAAGAGCCACAGTCACTCGGTCTCCTAGAAGTACCTTGATTCTGAAACGAGACATTCTCCCGGACAATTTAGTTCGGATGCTCCTCCCGTCATCTGTTTCGACTTGATACATTCCACCTGAATGGACCTTCACAACAGTTCCTTCTACCTTTACGTTGTCGTCTCTGCTCATATTATTCCTTTCTTTGAGTGGCGCGTTGACCACGCCGTTACATTTCTCGCGCAATCCCGAACGCCAGTTACCTTGATCGAAATATCACTCACTCTTGTTTTTTGTCAAATCATCTTACCATAAGTTTCTCGAACGCGTTCCAGATCTTCCGGCGTGTCCACCTCGATGGAATCCTTGTCAGTGACCACTACTTTGATGCGGAAACCGTGTTCCAAAGCCCGTAACTGCTCAAGACCTTCGGAGCGTTCAAAGAATCCCAGGGGCAATTGCGCAAACACCTGAAGAAAATTGTTCCTGTACGCGTATATCCCATGATGCTTATAGTAGACTTGAGTGATAGAACTATTCCTGTAAAACGGGATAGTCGCCCTGGAAAAATAAAGGGCAAATCCATTCGTGTCCACAACCGTTTTGACAGCATTGGGATGATGGATTTCCTCGTCTCTTATTATCCTGTAAATAAGTGTGCTCATGGGAATCGAAGCATCCGCCACGAGCGGAGCGATTACTTCGTCTATCATTTGAGGCTCAAAAAGCGGCTGATCGCCCTGAACATTCACCACAATGTCGTCCCCGTGAAGCCCGAGATCTCTGGCAGCTTGAGCTATTCTGTCAGTCCCTGATTTGTGATCCTTTGAAGTGAGGACCGCTTTACATCCAAACGCCTCCGCCGACTTGAGGATTTCCTCGGAGTCGGTCGCCACATAAACCCCGTTCAGCACAACGGATTTCAAGGCTTTTTCGATAACTCGAACGATCATGGGTTTGCCGTGGATGTCGGCGAGCGGCTTCCCGGGAAACCGCGTGGATTCAGCTCTCGCGGGAATGAAGCACACTATTTTGCAGGGTGAGTTCGACATGAGCTTAGTTGAACTCGCTCGTCTCACGATTGCCATGCAACACAAATTCGCAGACTAACGAGTAAGAATCCCTTATATGTGGGTGCCACCACCGGCTTGACCGGCATTGCGGATATTTACTATTAGGTTGAACTATCCAACAAAAACGACCTGACAGCGGCCGACGGAATGCCGGTCCTGCTACAGCGTTTTCACGTTTCTTCGCGACGTCTTTGGCCATAGGCGTCGGTATAATACCATTCGAGCAGGTGGACTGCACTACCCCCTCAAGCGCATCTCCCTGTCCCTCACTCTAGTGATCGCAGTTTCCGGGGGGCCATTGTCGAGGCGCCTCCGGTCAGAGGATTTCTTCCGCAGCAGCCTGCAATTCCACGACCATGCGGCGGATCAAGTCTTCGTCCATCTGCAAGAAGATCGGTATGACAACCAGTTTTTCCAGGATTGACATCGTCTGAGGGAGCATATCCCTGGAATAGGTCATCTCTTTTCCATAGAGCGGACCGCCGAAAGGATGTGGTCCGGGCCACGCAGTCTTCAGATTCAGCAAGTGATCCCACTTCGGAAGGATATGCCACAAGTTCTCTTTGAAATAGATCGCCGACAAGCCTTTACCCGTTATATTC
Organism: Desulfomonile tiedjei; assembly: GCA_016212935.1. Classification (GTDB taxonomy): domain Bacteria; phylum Desulfobacterota; class Desulfomonilia; order Desulfomonilales; family Desulfomonilaceae; genus Desulfomonile; species Desulfomonile tiedjei_A. The sequence goes on from JACRDE010000217.1 coordinate 22,844, forward strand.
TTGTGGAATGCCACCGCCTTATCCGCGGAGGGGAGAAAAAAACACACGTGCGAGTAACTGTCCTTACCCTTTTCTGGTACCTGCCTCATGGTTATGCCTTCACAGCTTTCCAGGGTCTCTCGGATCAGAGCCTCATTCTGCTGCTGGCGATGGATCATGTCTTCGAGCTTGCTCAATTGTGCCAATCCGACCGCGCCCTGAAGCTCATTCATGCGGTAGTTGAAACCTAGAAAATTCCTGCCGTCGAGCGCTCTTCCCACGTCCGGGTTGTGTTCGTGTCCGTGATCGGCGTACTCGGAGGCCCTCTGATAGAGCTCTCGATCGTTGGTTACTACCATTCCGCCTTCGCCCGTAGTCAGCGTCTTGTAGAAGTCGAAGGAAAATGTGCCCATGTCACCCCATGTTCCCAACTTCTTGCCGCCGACACCAGCGCCGAGAGCCTGAGCAGTATCTTCAATTACTCTAATATTATGTTTCCGCGCTATGTCTATGATCTCTTGAATCCTGGCGGGCGAACCCAGCATGTGCACAGGGATGACCGCTTTGGTTTTGTCGGTGATTTTCCTTTCAAAATCGGCAGGATCCATATTCAGGGTCTCGTCAACCTCAGCGGGCACAGGGACTGCGCCTGCTTCTACGATGGCCTCGTACGTGGCCACAAATGTGAAACCCTGAGTGATAACTTCGTCACCAGGCCCTACGCCGAGCGCTGCCAGAGCGACCTTCAGAGCGGCCGTGCCCGATGTGACTGCTTGAGCGTAAACAGAGCCAAGAAACTGGGCAAATCGATCCTCGAATTCCTTGACTTTGTAGATGCCCTTGCGCTCATTCTTGAATTCATAACGAAAGAGAATCCCCGTTTCAAGGACCTCGTTTATCTGTTCTTTTTCTGTTTCGCCTATCCACTCGTAACCGGGCATGAGACCTCCTGACGCGCAATCCCGCAATACTTGTCACAAATAGCGGGTTGTTCCCGCAAGGTATACCGGGATATTCCAGTCGCGAACTAACCAATTACCACGTGGCATTTTCGCCACGCGCTGATGGGCTTATATCAGCAAAACGCCCTTTCGTAAATATATTGGGCCTCTTCTTTTTCAAGTTTTCTCGGATTGTTTTCCACAGGACGGGTGACTTTCAGGGCACCCTCCACCAGCTTTGGAATGTCATCCACAAGGATCCCGATTTCTGACAAACTCGAGGGTATCCCGATATCTTCACAAAGGGTACGTATCGCGTCCACTGCCGCATCAGCCGCTCTGCGAACTGGGAGACCATCTACCGGCTCGCCCATCGCCCGAGCGATCATAGCGAATTCCCTTTCCGCTGCCGGAAGATTGAACTCCATGACGTACGGGATCAGGATTGCGTTTGCCAGCCCGTGGGGTACCCTGTAATAGCCGCCAAGCGGATACGCCAGTGCATGGGCCGCTCCTACTCCCGCGTCTGCAAGGGCCAATCCTGCAAACAGGCTACCCATGAGCATGTTTTCTCTGGCCTCTATGTCGTCACCATGGAACACCGCCCGTCGCAGGTTATCCCCTATCAGGCGCACAGCCGTCAAAGCCAAGGCTTCCGTGAAAATGGTGCTCGACCGGCTCGACACAGACTCTACGGCATGGGTCATGGCGTCCATTCCCGTCTGCGCAGTTGCTCCGGGGGGCAAAGACAGAGTAACCTCAGGATCAAGCAGTGCAATATCAGGGAACAAATGCGGGCTGTTTATTCCACCTTTGGCCTTTGTCTCTCTGTTCGTGAATACGGCGGTAAACGTGACTTCCGCTCCAGTACCAGCTGTTGTGGGAATCATGATTGTGGCGGCCCCTGGAAGCTCCACCTTGTTGAGCCCCACGTAATCCTCGGCTTTCCCGCCGTTGGTAAGCAGCACAGCTGTCGCTTTGGCGGTATCCATCGCAGATCCGCCGCCCAGCCCGATGACCAGGTCGGCATCCAGGTCTTTCCCCAGGGAAGCTGCCTTTTCCACGTTGTCCAGGTATGGCTCGGGCTCAACCCCTTGGAAAACCTGGCCGGACATGCCGGCTTCACTCAGAGAGGCCATCGCCTTCCGGATGACGCCGTGCTTTTCCAGAGCGGGATCGGCCACAAGGATGAATTTTCCTGCGCCGGATTTCTTAGCGATTTCCCCCAGGCTCGATAGGCCGCCTCTCCCGAAAACGATCCTGGTTTTTATCTGAAAATTTCCCAGTTCTTGAATCATGCCTGCCCTCGGTGGAAAGTAAAGCTCGAAAAAAGCTTTGAGTTTATACCAGAAAACCAGCGGACGGGCAAGAAAAGAAAGTGCTTACATTTGGTCCGACGTTGTGATAATTAAATAGGTTTCAGGACATCCGACTAAGTCAGGAGGCTACCTCGTGCTGGAAATCTTGACCCGGGGATTCCGAGATGCTCGGCAATTTCTTCAGGGTATGCGCACACTTAACGAGGAAAATCTCGCCGAAGCACTGAAGATGATCCGCGTCTCACTGCTCGAGGCGGACGTGGAGTTCCAGGTCACACGCTCGTTCTTGGACCGGGTGAAGGAAGAAGCTCTCGGTGAAATCGTCCATGTAAGCGTTAAGTTCAAAGAAAGAAAACTGAAGGTCTCGCCTGGGGATCATTTCATAAAGCTCTGCCATGAAGAGCTGGTGCGCCTCATGGGGCCTGCCGATTCCTCTCTCGATCTCCGCACCAAGCCCGTAAGTTCCATCATGATGGTGGGGCTTCAGGGTTCAGGTAAGACAACAACAGCAGCCAAACTCGCTCGATACCTTATGAAACAGGGGCGCAGCCCAATGCTTGTGGCTGCGGACGTATACCGGCCCGCTGCCGTGGATCAGATTCGGAAATTGGGGTCGGACTTGGGCATTCCTGTCTATTCCGACGGAGGTGCCACCCCCCCTGAGATCTGTCTCAAGGCACTGCAGCAAGCCCCGGACCTCAATAGCGATGTTGCCATCTTCGACACTGCAGGACGATTGACAATTGACGATCTCCTCATGGAAGAGCTTTACAATATCGAAGAACTGGCTTCTCCAGACAACGTCCTGCTGGTTTGCGATGCGATGATCGGCCAGGAATCCGTCAATATAGCGAAGTCCTTTAATGAACGGATAAAACTGACGGGCTTCATTCTAACCAAACTCGACGGCGACGCGCGCGGCGGAGCTGCGATTTCGATAAAAGAGGCCACCGGCGTCCCCATTAAATTCATAGGTATGGGAGAGGGCCTTGACAGGTTGGAGGAATTCCGGCCGGAAGGTCTTGCCTCTCGTATCCTGGGATTCGGGGATGTTGTCGGCCTGGTCAAAGATTTCGAGGACGTCCTGGATGAAAAGAAGGCCGAGGAAGACGCGATGCGCATGCTTCGCGGCGAATTCGGTCTCGGCGATTTTCTCAGTCAGATTCGGGCTATCAAGAAGATGGGGCCTCTGCAGGATCTGGTCGAGAAACTGCCCTTCTTTCCGGGAGGACTCCCTTCGTCCGCAAAGGTCGACGATTACGAGTTGGTGCGTATTGAGTCCATCATAAATTCAATGACCCCTACAGAGCGACAGGCCCCCGACATAATCAATGAAAGCAGGATAGATCGCATCGCTAAGGGCTCGGGCCGCAAAGACACCGAGGTCAAGGATCTCCTGCACAAATTCAAAGACATGCGGGATCTCATGGTCGCGATGGGGGGCGGAAAAATCCGCGGCCGATGGAAGAGAATGAAGGGTCTGAGAAAAATGTTCGGTGGCGGTTTCCCCATGGGAGCAGATGCGGACGAACCCGGCGCCGGACCGGATAACCCATTCGGCCTCCCTGAAGTCAAGAAAGGGAAGATAGTTTCAAAGAAAGCATTGGAAAAGCAGCGCAAGAAGAGCAAGCAGGCAAGGCAAGCGCGGAAAAAAGCCAAGAAGAAATAAGACTGGCTTCGGCCCAAAGAACAGCTGCACCTAGTTGACACCCGGATACTAGCCCTTATCCGGAACTTTACCAAATGGAGGAGGCAATGATCCTGAAGTTGATCGGAATGATAGTTCTGGGAATACTGAGCGGTCTTCTCAGCTTTTACAACAAGAACTACTATGTGAAGATCTTCAACGATATTTTAGGAAAAGAGGACGAACCGGCTGCCGCCGCGAGGGTGGGTCGCGGGTTCATGTACGGGTTCCTCTTTCCGGTGTATTTCGTTTTGTTGTTATGCGGACTTGTGGCCCTGGTAATCTTCCTCATCACCGCGGGCATAATTGCCGCGATAGTTTTCGTGCTGGTATGGGTCACTGAAAAACTTCTGCCCAACGAGTGGCTCGGAAGCATATTGCTCGGGCTTTTCGAAAAAGTCGGGATAAGACAGAAAGCTCCGGCCGCTGCGCCCGTCGCCGCTCCTCCTTCTACTCCTCCGGCCCAAACCGCAGGGGAGCAGAAAACCGAATAATCTTAGACCCTCAATCTTAATGAAAGACCTTTGAGAATGCCTGTCGGTAGTCAACACGCCAAACTCCGGCAGGCTTTTCCAGACTGACGCTTTTTCCGAAAATCCTCCAATTGTGACCGAGTTAAGCATATCTTACTGTTACCCTGTTGCCTTTTTTGTGTAAACCGGCTACGAATGCTAGTCAATCGTAAGGCAGGGTCCGTCGCCGTGGAAACGGTTGGGTTCCGGCTCTCACCTCGGACTCTCTATGCAAAAGGGTAGTGACTTGGGTTCCGCTTCATTCAGACTGACAGTGATAATTGCGATTTGCATCTTTTTCACGTCATGCGTTCCCGGTCTGATCAACCGGAACAGCAATCCCTCGAGTGACGCCAAAAAGCCCGTTACAGATCAACTCATAAAACCTCGGTTCACCGAAAACACGACCAGCGAGAAAGACAAGCCCTCTGGAAGCGAATCGTCGAAAACCGTAGAAAGAGCTTCCTCCGAAAAAGTCGCCCCACAGTCCGCTCGGTTAGTTACTCGAACATCCGAGGAAGCGGACCGTGCGGAAAAAAAGGAGAAAGCCACTCGGGTGATTTCGCAGAAGCCCGCTGAGCCAGGAGCTGCAGAACCGAAGAAGGAATCTTCAGACGTCTCTTCTAAGGACCCCACTCTGCCGGAGGGGCCTCTGAAGAAGTTCGATCACGGCAAGTACCTTGAACAACTGCGCTCCAGGGCAGTCGACCTGGTGAATAAGGAACAAAACTGCAGCCATGCGCTTCTTTGTAGGGACTCCATAACAGAAGAGTGGTCCCTGTGCATCTATCGGATTAAAGACAGCCATTACATTGCCAACGTGCTCGTCTGGGATGAAATAGACGAGAAATGGGAAGAAGCCTTTGTTTCCGAAAAAAGGCCCATTGGCCAAATGAAGGAACATTTGAAAATCTCAATAGTCGGCAAGGAGTGCAAACCCCTGAAAGGCGCTATTCCGTGAAACCGGGTTTGTAATTGTTGGATCGCAGCTGGTGCAGCACGCTGAAGCCACGAGAACTATGCTAAACTTCAAAGACATGGTTTGAATGCACGGATGTGTTCTCCCAACAAGGAGGTCAACATTGCCAATAAACCTCATGAAGCGATTTGAGTACGTTGCCACGATTGCGGCCGTGATCGCAATACTGGGTATCGCAGTGTTACCGAGCGCAGCGACAGCCGCTCAAACCCGAGAGCAGTGCTACGACTGTTGCAAGGGTCAAGGCCACGACGAGTATTACCTGGAACAATGCAGACTGAAATGTTTCCGTAATAACGATCACTGCCTCGAACAGCAAAAAAGGCAGCCGGCGGCAGAGGTCATGCCTCCATCGTCTCAGCCCCAACCGGCACCAGCCCGTCCGGCTCCGGAAAGACAGGTCGCTGAAAAAGAGCCGCCGGCTGCTCCCCAATTCCGATGGCCGAATCCTTTGAATTTGGTTCCAGGAAAAGAGTGGGAAGCTGCGGGACAGATCTTGGCTGTTAACGGTGTCTCTCCGCAACATCCGCAATACCCGGCTGCACTGAAAGCAGTGGAGCAGGTACTCGTGCAATTCGCCCGAGCCAACCCGTCCGGAGGCAGATTGCCCACGGCTCAACTGGAACGTATCTTACGCCTACTCAGATGAGCCTTGAGCGTTTGAGATTATCAGCCCTTATGCCGGGAGCCTTTGCGAGAA
>JACRDE010000218.1 GCA_016212935.1 Desulfomonile tiedjei
ATGCCTTCAGTATAGTACTCGAAATTCAGCATCACTGATACTAGCGGACGCTCCCTGATCTTTTTGCGGCTCGTCATTTTATCATGATGCCGGTACTTTATGTACGGTCTGGATATCCTACCCACGGGCCCGGCATAGTGGCGCAACCTAATGAAGAAATCCAAATCTTCAATGATTCTGGCTTGTCTTCTGTGCGGTCCTGTTTTTTTGGCTGCTTCTGCCCGATACAGGAAACATTGCCAGGCGAATTCTTCATAATTGATGATACGGCCCGCACCATCAATTACCAGGCCATCCGTACTGACCGCAACCTCCTGGGGGTTGGCATCCAAGTAATCTGCCATGACCTCGAAAGCGTCTGGCATATAAATATTGTCATCCGAGGTCCAGCTCCAGTATTTGCCCCGGGCCATTTCAAAGCCTGTGTTCATAGCTTCGGCTTGGCCTTGGTTCTCGGTCTTGATCACCACAAGGCGCTGGTCGGTGCAGGTGCTGAGTATCTCCTCCGTGTCATCGGTGCTGCCGTCCACCACCACAATGAGTTCCAGATTCTTGAATGTTTGATTCAGACATGAATCAATACATTCTCTTATATATTCGCGCCCGTTGAATGTGGGCAACACGATCGATATCAACGCCATGAATGCTGCCCCCGGAATCTCTCTTCTTCTCGGGCTATCCTATCCCATTGAAGCCATTCGCGGTATCTCAAGTAATTTGCGGTAATGAATGGGAAAAAAGCCAACGCAAGAAGAGCGGGTACTACTTGAATGCGCTGTCTCACGAGCAGTCCTTCGTTGGGCAGAAACGAAAAAATCACCGAGAACGCAAGAATTGCCAGCACGCTTGCCCTGACCGTCGGCATTCGGACAAGCCATTTTCGCTGTACCGACCCTGCTTTGAACCAACCGACACATATCAAGATTGTTAATAGCCATGTTTCGAGAGAACTGATGAGCACTCTCGTTGACCTGATTTCCCACGGAAATGGTCTGAAAAAGACGGCGGTGATACCGGACACAAAGAAGACCGATCCTTCAGGGCCATAGTCTATATAGGAACCCTGAGAAGGGTCCGAAAGTCCGGTGGCGCGCTCGGACAAACGCTGTACCACCAATTCCGGGGACGTCACATTAGCTCCAGTTAGACGTTCGAGCCCGCCCAATGTTATGGGAATCGCCACAGCTAAAAGCGCGACCACCATGAGCCTCTTGCCCCTCTGCAGCAGTTCCACGGCGCCGCACGACATCAACCATGCAGCGCAAACGTGCGGCCGCAATATCCCTGCGACCACCACACCTGCGATAGAGGAAAGTCGGACCGGTCTGATTTCGTTTCGAGAAATGGCAGGCATGAATGACAGGATTTGGCAAACGCTCCAGTACATGAGCCCCTCTTTCATGTTGCTGGTTGTCCAAAACACCGTCGAGGGGAAAAATATGACCAAGTAAAGCCATTTCTCAATGCCGCGCACGTGAATAAAACCTGACACGAAAACCCGGGCCAGAGTCAAGCCTCCTATGAAACCGAGGAAAGCGTTAATGACGACCGCCCCTATGGAAGTGGCCCCTGTCAAATAATGCAGATACGCGAGATAAGCGACATATGCATCGTTAGAGAGCGGAAATGAAGTTCCGAAAGGCGAGTGACCTCTGGCAAGATCTGAGGACATGTCCAAGGCCCGCTGCCAGTGCACGCCGGCATCAGCCCTTGTCAGCCCCAGAAGATAGTATACGTAGTTTTCACTGATCCACGCGTACGCGAGCCATGCTATTCCGATAAGAATAACGTTCCGCCTGAATCCCGTCGTGAACACCGCTGCTTTAAGATAGTGGTTCACTACTGAAGGAACCAGCATCGTCAGGAGAATAGTGATCAGAACGTCAGCGATACTCCAGTCGATCATTTCGTGGTTCTCTGAAAGAAATTCGAATCGGTGAATGGCTTCCGAATCATTTCAGCTCTTGTCCAAACGAGCAAAGTACTTGGGAAATAACAGCCGCCTAATCCAGGGTTTCAACCTTTGCACAAGCATATATTCAATAGGAAAGGCGAAGTACGCATTCTCGAACCGCCATCTTGCGATCGGCCTGAGTAGTCTCTGAATCAGTATTACTAGCCTGCCACCCCCTGGATATACCAACCCATTGGCCAGCATGCCGTAGAAATGGAAAACAGGCGACAATGCTATCGGGTCCTGCACCCATTTGCAGTCTTCTACGGAGCAAAATCCGGTGGCCACCGAATCATTTCCTGCCCACTCATCCAGGGTCTTGTATTCAGGCAATCCCTTTTCGACGCAAATCCGGTGCAATGGTGAACCAGGATAAGGCCTGAATGGTAATGGCCCATAAAAATAGCTATTGGGGTTTATATCGCGAATGGCTCTGGTCAACCTGTACGTCGCTCTTATTTCATCCAGAGTCTCTGTGGGCAGCCCGATCATCAACGAATAGCCGCAGACTATGCGGGTCTTTGCCAGAGCGGTTGCGGCATTCAGGGTTTGCTCGACGGTAATGTCCTTGCTTATCATTTTCAACACCCTGTTAGTACCGGATTCCGCACCGATGGAAACCCACACCAGGCCCTTTTCCTCCAACTCTGAGAGCAATTCATCATTCAGAAAGCTCTGTTTGAAGAAATCCGCCCTCACATTAGCAAACCAAGTGAATTTCAATCCTCGTTCTCTGATGCCTTCCAGGAATAATCTCAATCTCTTGCGGTTCAGGAAAAAGAGTTCATCGACAAACCAGATATGTTCGGCACCGTAACGGGTGATGAAATACTCAATTTCATCCAGCAGGCGGCCGGCCGACTTAGCTCTGTGGCCCCGGTTTCTCATACCGCTCAGAGTATTCACGCAAAACGCACATCGAAAAACACACCCCTGTCCAGCATGCAGATGAAAAAAGCGCCGGACCTTTTCAGGCTCCAGCGGATTGACGGTTCTGTGTGTGTACTCGTCAGCGTCAACGAGATCGTAAGGTAGAAACGGAAGCTTGTCCAAATCGTTCCACGGACGAGGAACATTGACTACCACTCGGCCGCTGTCTTTCCAGACGAGGCCCGGAATATCTCTTGGTGATGTGGGTCCCTTTCCCTCAAGATGATTCACAAGCTCCAGAGCAGTGTACTCACCTTCTCCCATGCAGACGAAATCTACTAGGGGGTGCTTGCATGTGTCGTCAGGATAGAGGCTAGGGTGAATGCCACCTAGAATAGTGAATACCTCCGGCCTTCTGTTCTTGATCAGACTTAGCAAACGAAGGGCGTGCCGGACTTCGACCGTCATGGTGGAAATACCTACCAACAGGTAGTCATCCCGTCTCAGAATATCGTCAAGAACCTGCTGCTCCCGCTCATTCCACAGTACATGGAAGTCTACGATTTCAACCGCTATGCCGGCATCTCTCAGGACTCCGGCTATAGACATTACGCTCACTGGAGGCCACGATTCCATGTGCCGCTCGGTCCAATCAGCGGGTCGCGCTCTTATGAGAAGAACCTTTTTCGTCAAGCTGTAGTCCTCTCTGATCGATTGATTAGTTCCTCGTAAATTTCCAGCAGGCGGCCCGCCGCTGCTTTTACGGAAAAGGCCTTTTGTATTCGCCCGCGGCCGGCTGTGCCCAGTTGAGTAGCAAATTCGCAATCCGTAAGGATTTTGAGTGCTGAATCAGCCATCCCTTGAAGGTCCTCCACAGGGTGCAACACTGCGGTTCTTCCCTGTTCCACAGCTTCAGTCAGGCCAGGGATCATAGAGCCCACCAGGGGGACCGCTGCCGCTTGCGCCTCAAGGGCCACCACAGGGAGGCCCTCGTGCAGGGAAGGGAGCAGGAATAAGTCGCACTTGGCAATCAAAGTGGACGCATCGTCCCTGAATCCTAGAAACATGATATATTCTGACAAGTTGTCTCTCTCGACGGCATCCTCCACTCTGGAGCGCAGAGGCCCTTCCCCAATGAGCAAGAGCCGGGCGTCAGGACATACCCGCAGCACTCTCTTAAATATTTCAATGACACCATAGTGGTTTTTCTGTTCTATGAACCGGCCAACATGAATAATCAGTGGCGAAAGAGCTTCAAAACCCAGCGATTTCCTGAAAACCGCTTTTTCATCCTGAGTCGGGATTTCGGGCAGAGGCACACCCAGGTACAACACCCTCGATTTCACCTGGAGTCCGTTGCGGCCGGCAATGATATCATTTAGTACTCCTTTGGAAACACCGGAGAGGATGTTCGTGTTTCGTGCGGCATAATCAATGCTCAAACGGGCGTAGAGCCTCCTCAAATCGCTGATCAGCGGCAGCCTCAACCACCGGAGCGAGGCCATGCTGAAATCCGTGTTGTGGAAGGTGGTGATCACCGGCACTCGTTCACGCTTCGCTATCCACACGGGAAAACCGCTGTAAACTCCCAGGTGGTTGTGGATCAAATCGTAATTGTAGCGATTGAGTATTCGACGGAGCCCCAGATAAAATCCTATGTGGTCCGGTCTCAGCGGGCAATGTAACACTCTTGCCCCGAGATCTGAGGCCTGTTCGGCCCAGGGTCCCGTGTCTACACCCATGCAACAAACGTCCATGGCTGCGACGTCTCTCGGGATCTCCCTCAGCATCCGAAGCAGCCAGCTCTCGAGACCGCCTCTATACAAAGCGTACACGAGATGCAGCACGCGCATCAGTCTGAGCACTCCTCGCAATTCAAAGTGACCCCGAAACGCGGAGCTGTGCGACGGTCCTTTCTACCCCAAGTCGGTCGATTAAAGCTCGTCATATTCTCGTTTCGAACTTCCTTCGATAGGCTACCTATTGAGGACCGGATCATGAACCGCAATAAACCGCTTCCAGTTGCTTCAAGGAATCGGCCACGTTGATTGGACTTCTCTCGGCCAGAGCAAGAGCTTGCTGCCGAGAAACCGGTCGTTCTCTTTCCAACAATTGCAGGGCTTCTTCAGCCCATACAGAACTTGGAAGCGACAGCGATAGACGCCTGACAAGGGTGGGGACCACGTCCGCCTCCTCCGGGATGGTCGCCGAAACGAGGCACGGCACCCCCGCTGCTTGCGCTTCCACAAATGCGAGCCCCAAGCCTTCGTACAGAGAAGGAAAGAGAAACAAGTCCGCAACACCGAGCAGCAATCGCGGCACATCCGGCCGCGACCCGAGAAATGTTACCTCATTGGCAAGTTTCTGTCTGACGACTTGCTCCTTGGTAATGTCTTCCAGTGGGCCGTCTCCTACAAATATCAGGCGTAGACGCGGATCTTTCTTTAGTGCATGGGAAAACACTTCCAGAATGAAGGGGACGTTCTTCTGGTGAGTGAACCTTCCAACATGAACAATCACCTTGGAATCGTCCGGCAATCCGAGTTCAACTCCTAGAGCGGACCGGTCATGCTCTTCTCGAAATGGCGTAAAATCAATGCCGCAGAAAAGTATGCGCCACCGAGGATCCGATTGCCAATCGTCCCCGAAAAGATCTTCCGCTGCCATTCTGCTGGCAGCCAGACCAACGGTGGCATAGCGGTCGATGAGCCGGTCCATGAGACAGTGATAAAAACGCCTTGCAGGTCTCCAACTCGACGCAAGGGATCGGAGGTCGTTGTGACTGTGAGCTATCCTGGTGGGAACCCCTGCCCTGCTTGCCAGTAAGAGGTTCAAGCCAGTGAATCTTTGGCAGTGGCCGTGCACCACGTCGTAAGGGCCGCACTCCCGCATGATGCGAGAAAATCTGGAGGCGTACGACAAGAAATTCCGATGTCCGGGACAATTGATAATAGTCGCCCCCAAAGCGCGGGCTTCGTCATCGTAGGCGCAAGCCTTGTCTGTATGGACCAGAAAGTCCATCTGAAATCCATCTCTAGGAATATTGCGCAGTACTGTCATGAGCCACGCCGCAATGCCTCCGCGTTCCAGGCTGTCGAGAACGTGAAGTATACGTCTTTGAAATGTGGGCATAGCTCTAATGGTCAAATTCACGCGGAATCAGACCCGCGGTTTCGCGTGTTCCCACCTGAAGCCCCTGGTTCTAGGATGGGTGCAGCGAGTCCCGGGCAAGCGTCATCTGTCAAGTTTCGGCTTGAAAAGTCAGTTGCTTTGGAACGCATTTCCTCCCCGAAAGCAGGATCAGCTACAGAGGTTCGCACCACGCTCGACCGACCGATGACTCCGGAGACTTCTGACAACCGATAATGATCCTTCTCTGCAGGTTCAGACCATTGGTGTGCGCAATCCCGTGCCACTTTCAGGGCATTCACCATGGTCTCTGGGGCGTGCCAATCATCGAGAAGCGTACAGGGGACTCCTGCCCTGGTGGCCATCGCCCGGGAATCTCGAGCAAGTACGCAACATCCGTCCCGCTGCGCCTTGATCAAATACCGGCTGCCGTTCCTCAGGGCAAGATCGGAGCGGAAATATGCAAGCAATTTCGACGGATCACTCATGCAACAACTTTGGTTTTCGCAGAACCAGCTCCTTGAGGATGAAAATCGCATCGTCTTTACGCGGGAACACTTTGAACCCAGCTTTTGAAAAAGCCATGATTGAAGGCTTATTGTCTTTACGCACATAGGCGTGGACCGATTCCATCCACGGCCACAGGCCAAAACCTGTATTGCACGCTTCCTTGATCGCGATCGATCCGCACCCTTTACCTACGTATGGTTGAAGCAGATAAATGGTTATGATGGCTCTATCTTTTCCGGCCTTGTCCAGGCGCACAGAGCCCATTCCGGTTCCGTCCTCGGACTCGATGATGAAGAGCTGATGCGACTCCGTATCCAACACCTCAGAGAACCAGCTGACGTGCTCTTCCCAATCCACTGTGGAAAGACCCGGGCTCTCGGAGATGAGCCAGGGATCGTTGCGCCATCTGAAGACTTGATCCATGTCCTCAGGAGTGGCATATCGCAGCTTTGGGAGAGTCATTGAGGAATCGCGAGGCCGAGACTCGGCATTCTTTGTGGACATTCGTTCTATAGCAGTTGCCAAAAATAGTGTCCGATTCCTCGTCATTCCTGCGAAGGCAGGAATCCAGAGTCTGGACCCCGGATCAAGTCCGGGGTGACGGTACCACTCCCGTAAAAGGGACGAGAATTTGGGCAATTGCTATAATTAACGAAGGGCTATACTGATGAGAAGGGTTTCATTGCCAATAGCGCCGGAAAAGGTGTGAAAAAAAACAGACTTCGTCCCCACCTCGTCATGGCAACTTTGCGATACTCTTATTATTTCCCGCTCTTTCCACTGCTTCTGACATTTTTCAGTGGTTGCATTCTCAACGCAAACTAAATTCAGCCACGATCTTCTGATTCTTGGTTCCTGAAAAGCCCAAAGAACGCGGAAGAACCCCGTGAAGAGTAAAAGTGCTGCATGGCACAACGCCCGTAGGTGCAGGCCCTTGTTGCTTCAAAGGCCGGTCTTCTTTCTCTCGCAAGAAAAGGCTCTGAAGTGGGCTTACACGTCAAAAATGTCCGATTGTCCCTGTTTTGTCAAGGGCTTTCCCGCGGGGCAGAAAAAAGGATAGGTTGAAATCATTGCGGTAAGCTGGCTATGGTCAACCGCTTCGGGGATGCGTGACGAATTAAGGACAGCCCTTTCCAGCGACATGTGTTCAACGCCGAGGTGGATCTTTTCGCCGTTTCCCTTCCGGCGAGGGGTTCTGCTGCGTGGAGTCGTGGAGGTGAATACAAATGTGGGCTAGTGGACCGTCCACGGATTGCAGATCGAGTTCGCTTCTGAGATCTTTGCGGAGGTCGGCCAGCAGCGAGTTCATTTCAACGCCTTGATGCTTAGCGAAGTACTCAATGCACTGTTGCGCTAATTCAACCTGCCTCGGCGTTCCAAATAGCTGCATGTCGGCCAGTGCCGACTCTACATTGCGAGCTGTTGTCTCCGTCAAGGGCCTGTTAGCCGCCGACTCAAGACGGCGGTAAGCTTCAATTAAGTATGTGACGCGAGTATCGCGGCGCTTTCGGAGAATGTCCAGCGTCTTCTCATATTCATGTTTAATACTGCTCTCCAGGCGACTCTTCACCCAAGTGGATGCGAGAAACTGTATCACTCCGAGCAAAACCGCAATTATCGTGAAGTCGGCTAATGTGAGATTCATTAGGCCCTCCCCGTTGACGTTTGGATGGCCTGACCAGTGATCATATGTTCCTTAAATCACAGTTTTTTATCGTTCCCAGGCGCTGCCTCATATGCATTAACTAAATGCTAATTTCATCGGACTTAATCACCCGAACGACCTAGCAGCCGTCATAGTCCCCCTTTAGCACAGGGGGATCTAGGTGGCTTTTCAATGA
>JACRDE010000219.1 GCA_016212935.1 Desulfomonile tiedjei
AAAATCGGGGAGGCAATTCTTGTAAGAAGTGCCTCCCCGAACCCCTCCTCAAGAACTTTTAGCACTCGCCGGAACCCCAAATTTCCTTTCAGGAAATGGGGGTTCCGGCAAATGATAGAAGTTTCTGGAAGGGGGGTTGGGGGCATAGGCGCTAACTTGATGAACGGGCTCGCGTTATTTCAACTACTTAGCCAGGTGCAACACCGTCACCCCGGCGAAAACCTGGGTCCAGAGTCTGTTGAGAAGACTGGATTCCGGCCTTCGCCGGAATGACGGATTAAGAGCAAAACATCCTTAAGTCAGCGCATATGGGGTTTGGGGGGACTCTTTACAAAGATGTTCCCCCAATCTTACTGATTTAAAAGCGAAATAGTATCAAGCGGGCCTTGCGCCTCATGGCGCTAACGCCGAACCTTCATGGGCACGGTGACACTGATTTTTGCGGAAGCAAGAATTCCTGCGCGGACATCCTCAGCGTCTCCTGCCCTAAGAATTATCCGAATGGGCAAATTATTCGTTTTATCCACAGGTGTTTGTTAGTGCAGTCAGACTGGGAGCGACTCGCTGCACTTTTTGTCATCTGCAGCGGCTCAGCGTGAACTAGCTGATATTATTGTGCTATGCTCACTGCTCATTCTCAGGGCAAACTGGAGACAAACCAAACATTATGGGTAAGTAAGAATCCTATCCACAGGTTTGTTCCCGAGTTATCCACAGTCTCTGTGGATAAACTTATCGAGGCCGACAGTCCATCAGGCACGCACCTCAAATCAGGGGTGACCCTTCGGAAGCAACAATCGAACGCGGAGATCTTGCTTCTGAGTGGGAGGTCTCGAGCCAGATGGAAGGCTCATACCGGGACATTTCTTCTCGGTCGAGCTCTCGGAAGGTTGCATTCATGTGGCCGTCTCACAAGAATTGAAGTGAAATAGTTGGAGGTTGTTTGGTTTCCGACCGCGTTGATTGTGTTGACATGCCAAAACAAGCTCATTAGTATTGTGTGAGAAAAAAAGCGTCGTCTTTTCGATAAGAGCTGCCGAGAAATTTTTGAGATAATTTCGGTTTTGGGTTGTGTAGTAATTCCCTAAGGAACTGTATCAATTGCTGATTCCTGAGCCAGTGGAATTTGAGCCCTGGAAATCGATTTAGCGGCAAAGCATAAGGACTTTGATTTCAAGTCCGCCGATCAGGAAAATTACAGGAAAGGAACCTGAGATTTTCGCAAGATGAGCTTTGTCGGGTCATAGTTCTTGGGTATGCGGCCTTTTTCAAGTCAATTGTTGTTTGCTCTCTATGCATCCCCAAAATAGAGGAGAAGCATGAACAGCAGAATGAGAATGGTTATAGGAGGCTCTGTCATAGCAGGACTCGCGTTCATTATGGCAGCGGTGCTTCAACGAACGGCTCATGGTTCCCTGCAAATTTGGGAGGTAATTCTCTCTCTGGTGCTGGTTTGCGCTGCCGGGGTCCTGGTTAGGAATTATTTCTCGAAACGGACGAAAATAGGGGAATATTCCGCTGGGGACGGTGAACGACAGGCTAGTGAACCCTTGGCCAATCAGCCCAAGACTAGCGTGCAAGGTGAGGCTATTCTCCATAAGGGGCCGGAAGCATCGCCGATAGTGGCTACGGAAACCGAAAGGACTCCGGAAACTCGGGTCACGCTTGACAAAGACCAATCGCAAGGGACTGTCGAAGATGCCAAAATGTCCCTCCCGAAGGGCGACCCGGACGTTGAGATCAGGTCAATTGAACAAGACCTGCCGGAAAAGCCAATAGTGCAAACAAAAGAAGGTGAACTGGAACTCCGCCTCGAAGAGCGGAAGGCGCTCTACCTGCAAAAAATAGAGGAACTGGAGATTCGAACCGCCGAACAACACGTCCTGGAACAGGAACTGCGCAAGAGGAAAGAATTCCTGACTTCTTGCATAGATAACGCATCGATCTTTTTCGCTGTTATTGATACGACAGGTAAAACGGTGATGATGAACCGTCGCATGTCGGGGTCGCTGGGATACGCCGAAGATGAAGTCACGAATGTAGATTTCGTGTCCAACTTCATACCGGAGAGGTTGAGGCAGGATGTATGGCCCGGTCTGATCAAATGTTCATCTGAGGACAACGAGCCGATTAAAACGGAAAGCTTCGTATTGTCGAAGCTTGGCTCAGAAATCCCCGTTGAATGGCTGATAACCCGCGGTCTTGATTCAGCGGGTCGGGTCTCCAATTGCTTTATTGTGGGAATCGAAATAACTGAGCGCAAGAAATCGGAGGAAAAGGTAAGAGATAGTGAACACAAGGTTAGAGCGCTCTATGAAAAAGCAATCACGGACACGGAATACTATCGTTCCGTCCTGGACTCATGTCTCGATGCAATTGCAGTTTACGATACGGAAAGTAAACCCAGGTATGTGAATCCGGCATTTACGCGTTCATTCGGGTGGACTGCGGAAGAACTCCTGAAGGACCACGCAGAGTTTGTTCCCGTTCTTCAGAACAATCTCGAGAAGCCCGCAATGGACGGTCTGATTAAGAGTGGCTCTCCATTGAAAGATTTCGAAACCAAACGGTCGTCAAA
This sequence comes from Desulfomonile tiedjei, assembly GCA_016212935.1. Taxonomy (GTDB): domain Bacteria; phylum Desulfobacterota; class Desulfomonilia; order Desulfomonilales; family Desulfomonilaceae; genus Desulfomonile; species Desulfomonile tiedjei_A. The sequence goes on from JACRDE010000219.1 coordinate 2,579, forward strand.
AGACGGCCGAATAGTTCCCATAAGACTTACTGCATCGCTCATTCATGACCAGCAAGGAGATGCCGAAGGAATTCTCATCGTCCTTAGAGAGGCTTTGCCGGAAAAAGAGGTTGAAAAACCATCCGAATCAAGACCTCCACAAGTCATTAAAAGGCAAATCAAAACAAAAGAGGTCGTAAAGGATATACGATCCGGGGCAACCGATTCACAGATCATGGAGAAATTCAGGCTTTCAACCAAGGACTTGCAGACCGTCTTCCAGAAGCTTCTGCAAGCCAATGTGTTGACATCCCAGGAAATCCAAAGCAGGGGAGTATCACGTAAGGAGCCGGCTGCGATTGGCGTTGGCGCCGCCGCGCCCGTGGAGACAATTCTACCTCCACAGGAGACTAATTCAGCTACCACAAACGGTGTTACGCAAGTGGTTGGGACGGAAGTCCAAGCCAAAGAGCCATCTGGTCCAGAAAGTGAGCGGGATGGAGCTCTTAAGCTTTCAGCAGTCCCGGTGGTTGTTCAGGATGAGGAAAAGATGGAAAAGCCGGAGCCGGAAAGCGGTGTTACGGAAGACAGTCCCCAGAGCCCTGGACCGGCAACTATTCTTACAATGGCTCCTTCGTCGATGGGCGATCAGAATGACTCGCTTCTAACAGTGACTACCTTCATTGAACTAGCTGAAGATTCGTTAGTTCCGAGACGGATGATAATAGCAAGGGAAGTCGCAGGCGACGTCCACACCGGAATGGGGGACACTCTTCTGATGGAAAAGTACGAGCTTTCCGCGAAGCAACTCAATCACGTGCTCAGGAAATTGCTCGACGAGGACTTGATTTCAGACATGCAGCTTTACGAGCGGACTAGCCTGTCCGACAGCCAGGTGACCAAGGCGTTTGTTGAAAAAGAAAAAGCTATTGAAGAACTGGAAGAACCGTAATGGACGGGACTTCATAGTGCGGGGGTGAGTTACCTGATGCCCAGCAAGGGGTCAGGCACCAATTCAGTCGGTTCCTCCTGCCCGTTTTCGTATGAATGCACTTCCGGCGCTATCTTTCACGGGAATGCTCGTTCAAAACAGTAAAAAATTGGGGAAACACTACTTACAAGAGCGTTTCTCAGATTTTGCTTCTTTGACTGCGAATTCGTATCAGGCCGTGCCGTTCGTAGCGGAAGAGACTTGCCCAAAATCGCAAGTAGCTCGATTCCCATTTTCGCTACGTTGCACAAAGATGAAATGCTAAGCACTCAGTTGTTCGGCGCACATGTTCGCGATTTCACATGCGGCCTGGAATCCTTTGGAAGTCTTGCCGACGAAAACCAAGCTGTGCCTGTTCTTGGAGACAGTTCCTACATAAATGTAGTGGCCTCCTGCCTTGCCCGTAACAGGAGAGCACGAAAGCCACTCAAATTGGGGAAAGGGGACATTTTCGGTCTTCTTCTTTCCAATGGCGATCTCGAAATAATCCAGGCTATCGTCCAGACCCGATCTTGTCAGCGCAGTCTTGAGGTCGGCATGAACATCTTTGATAGGCCGTCTAATTAGTCGTCCCCGGTCACTCGCTTCTATGATTACCATGGCTTACCTCTCCACATTAAGAATTATCGTCCATTTCGACGGCTTCTTTTTCTTGAGTGTCAGAGAATACCAAGAATTTGAGATGTCGGAAATAGAACTTCTCTTAGGCAGGTTAATCCTTTAGTATTATTGACACCCGAGATCGTAAAAGGATTCATTCTCGCCCCTCCCCACAACATTGCCTTCCAACTATCATTGACGATAAGAGGCTCTTCAAGCGGACTGACCGGACACTCTTTTAGGCGGGCTGGCGCCCCTCCGAATTTGCAGGGGCGCTACTCAGAACATCCCATTCGTCTGCTCCAACGGTTCTTCCGAACTTGGGTTCACAGAAAGGCGCGCCCGCTGTGTGCCTACGCGGTTCGAAAGTAGGAGAGACGAGAGATGAATTCTGTGATAATCTGAACAGATCACGGCGTGGGAGCCTCAATGATCGGACCAAGAATAGGAACAGAGGAGTCAGACGGGATACCGAGAGCGATGCCAAACCGTTTTAAGTTTGCTCATTTCCCGTACCTGGCCGATGCGCTCCAGCAGGAGATGTCCCAATCGAGGCAGGGCTTGCGGATTCTCGATGTAGGCTGTGGTCCGGGAGATCTTGCTGCGTTCTGCAGGCCGATTGAAAAATGTCAATGGATCGGAATAGACCTCTGGTACCGTCAGCTACAGCAGGCAAAAGAAAAGGGAGTCTATGAATATGTCTTGCAGGGTAATCTGCTTGAGGGCCTTCCGTTCAGAAACGAGTCGATAGATGTGGTCATCTGCAGCGAAGTATTGATGTATCTGCCGAACGTTCCATATATGCTAGCCGAGTTTTGCCGGGTCATGCGGACCGGTGGAAAACTATTTGTTTACAATGCAATATCATACTATCCTCGGTTGGCTTCAGTGTTAAAGCGCTGGGGCAGGCAAATTTATCATGAGAGCGGCTCAATCGCGTTCAACGGTTCGGCCGACTGGCGAAAAGCAAGCCGTCCCACCAGAATAAGTTATTATTCCTTCAACGGTCTTATCAGCGAGATAGCTCTGCTGAATTTCCATATCGTTCATGTAACGGGCTTCCGGATTTTTAGAAATAGAATTCGCTTCCTGAATAGACTTGAGAAATATCCCTGGTATGGGCGAATGACAGAGTGTTTGACAACGCGTTATCCGCAAATTTCGTCTGAACTGATGGTGGTGGCACGTAAAGGCGAGGCGAGGTCTGACGAGACTTCGTAGTCTCTCTGCTGTCATCTCGATTTGACTGCTACCTCTGTCGACAAGGCATTGGCTTTCATGGTCACCCAATGCAATAAGTTCTTGAGATGGGGTTCGGGGAGGCACTTCTTACAAGAAGTGCCTCCCCGATTTTACATATTTGAAAGCGAAATGGTATTAGTCAGATAATATTCAGAAATTGTTTACGCCGGAATTGACAGTCTTGCATCTTTAGGAGACAGATACTCCAAACATGCTGGCAAGCGTCAATTTCTTTCCGCACCCTGGACAATGCCTTATCTCTTCTTTGAAAGTAGGGCTGTCTCGCTTCCCATCGTACCAAAACACAAGTCTTGACCTTGAGACGTCGTGTGGAATTACATTAATGATCGGGTAACCGCAGAGATGTCTTTTGAGTGAGGGCATATTTTTTTCTCTCCCTGCTACATTATACCAGGGGCGGTCAGATTTGACCATGAACCTTAGTGCTCGATTTCTCAAGTTCGGTGACGTATTCCTGCCGGGCTCCAGCGTTCCTGGCAAGATATCTGACACGATTTCGCTTTCAAACAAGCGGGGGGGTTCTCGGGAAAGCAAAAAACTCCTTCACTTCGGGCCAAGCAAGGCCCTTCAATCTCCTTTCAGGACACTCCAGCTTGCCATTACGCTCATGTCACTCATTTGAGAGTGAAACGGTGCAAGCCCGGGTTCTCTTCAGATGCCTGCCCAAAACAACTAGCTGATACTAATGCGGATTTGTATGACGTTCTCACACCATTTCTTTTTTGGCCAAGTGATTCTTGGAAGACCGGCGTTCCGCAGAAACGATGGCGCTCTGCCTGACCCTACCTGGGAATCTGACGGTCGTTTGGGGCCACGTCTATGCCTCGCGTGGCTCGAAAGATGAGGAAACGTTCGGCCTCCACAGGGCCAAAAGCAAACGGGAGCCAACCCCAGCCGTCGGAGTAGAATCCTGCTGACAGCCGGCGCTGGCTAGTTGTAACCCATCGGCATGGCATGCACTCGTATTCTGAGATCTGCTCGAACCAGTCTGCCCTCGGTTCTCTCAGGCTCGCGTTGCCCATCGGAATCACCATCACGTCACCGGCCTTGAACTGAGAGGAATGAAAATCGACTGGGCTGGCGCCCAACGATTGCATGTAGTACTGAAATCCCCAATGCCCTTGGAACCACAGCTTCCCAGTCTTGGCCTGCTGCGAACCAGCGATCGATTGGGCGGCCACCTTCTGACAGTTGGCGAGAGAAAAATCAGCCCAGGCAACCGCCATAGAACAACACGCAGCAAGGAGGAGGGGAGCCAGCACCGCCCAGCGGCTTCTGGGCATCACCTCACCGGCAAGCAAATCGAGCCTTCGGGCTACCAAGATCCCTGCAGCTGGAGCCATGGGAAAAAGAGATCTGACATTGGTTGTCCAGTTGAAGATTCCGCCGAACACGAAGGTTCCAAAGGTCCAGAGAAAGAGCATGAGAGAATCTGCGTCTCTCCGAGCGGTGATATCAGTCACTGCCAGGGCAAGTACATGGATTCCGGCCACCACAAAAATGCTCATCTGCAAAACGAGCCCCCATTGAACCCATGGGGAGTCCTGTGCCGGGCGCAGACCGATGTTCCCGACGAGCACAAGAGCCGCGGCAACCAAGCCGACAAGCAAGCCGCCCACCGCCAGGGTTTTCCGGGACCATAGCAGAGGCGCGAAGAAAGCAACCGAGATCAGGCTTCCACCAGTGAAGGACAAACCAATGAGGGTGCGCAGAGCGAAATGGTGCAGGTCTCTGACGCTCTTGGTAGCGGCCCACGACGCAGCATCCGCAATCACTCCGGCCCCGTAAAGACTGTGCAGAAGGCACTCGTAGGCGATGAACACTCCAACAGGAACCACCAGAAACAGGGCCCAAGTCCCGACGCGCCGTTTCGCAACGAGCGAATATGCTGCCAGGAGAGGGACCAGCGTCATGCCATGATACTTCGTCAGGGCAGCAAGACTCGCCAAGATAGCCCCCCCCATCAGGAGCAGCCACCGGTCTTCCGCCAATCCCCGCGACCATACCACTACAGTCCATACGTACAGAGCCAGCATGAGTGTGTCGCACATCACGTTTGTGCTCGAAACAAGGAAGGCCGGGGTAACGACCATGAGTGCAACAGCCAGCACTCCTTGCGTCCCCATGCGGGCAGCCAGGAAATACGTGCCCAGGCCCAAGGCGAGCGCAATCACCAGAAATGCGAGGTGCAAAGCGAGCTCGCTCCAGCCAAAGAACCACGCCGCTCCAGCGAGAAAGTATGAATTCAGCGGCGGGTTCCTGGTAATCAGTGACATCGGCATTTCTCTGCCGTACCAATTGGCCGTGAACCCGTAGAAGTCTGTTGGATTGAGTTGAATCTGCCGGGCAGCCCATAAGAACAGCGTGTCATCCACGTGAAACGCCTTATATACAAACGGAACGAGGCAAATTACCGAAATCAGGGCCACCACCACCAGATCGGCCGACTCGGACCTATGCCCACCTCCAACTCGCATGTCCTCTCACCTCTTCAGTGTGGTGGTCATGGTACACGAGCTATGATATCAAACGCAACGCTTATGAACCGTGAATGGCAGTCCGTAGTTGCTGCGTGAGGGGGACCTGTTCATGTTTTGGCGAGAAAAGCATGGAGAGGAGCCTCTTGTAGAAAACTCCTCCCCGAAATTTGTCTAAAAGCCTCAAGTCTCTTCCTGAAAATACGCTGTCAGGACACACGTCATACCGGCTTTTTGCCTGGGGGTCTTCTTTATCCAGCTGCTTTCAGGCAAAGAAGCGACAGGATCGGACCGGCAAGATGAGACAGTCTTAAAGTTCAAGATCTGCCTAAAATCGTGCTAAGCCGTTCAGGATTTCTCGTTCCCAGGCTCGACCTGGGAATGCGTGACCTGGAGGCTCTGCCTCCATTGTCTTGCCTAAACAACCTTCATTTCCGGGCGGAGCCCGGAAGGTATGGGTTCCCAGGCGGAGCCTGGGAACCAGCACTTTCATGATTTTTGTGGCACGTTTCTGTAAGCCCAGATGGTTTTGAAACAGTCTCAGATGCCGGTCCTAATAACTCATTCATAGTTCGTTGTGGCGTTTTTTGCCATGTAAGTTGTGTGAATCCACTTCATCAGTAGGCCTCATCTGAGGCCAAATCCTCGGTTGTCACCTTGTCCTTGAACAGGAAATAACTCCATGTCTGATAAACGATTACAATGGGCACGAAAGTCAGTGCCACTCCCAGCATGATCTTCAGTGTGTACGGGCTAGAGGCTGAATTGAAAACAGTCAGACTGTATGCCGGATTCAGACTGGACGGGAAAAGATTGGGATAAAGGCCTGTGACTCCGAACAGTGTGGCTCCAACAATAGTCAAACTGGATGCAAACCATGCCTTCCACCACGCTTCCTTCGCGATGAAAACGCGGATCGCAAGAAGGGCCGCCACCGTGATGAGAGGAATTAACCAAAGGACTGGGTACGACAGGTAATTGTTGTACAGACCTGTGAAAAACCAAGTTGCCACGAGAAATATCACCGCAACTACCAACTCGGCCAGCCAAATACTGGCGGCCGCATTCGCCGCTTTGCTTGACAGAGGAGCCTCGGTTTTTGCGGCCAGCCACAACGCGCCGTGAACGACAAATAGCAGGACAAAAAGGACTCCTCCCAGTAGTCCGTAGAAATTGAGCAATGTCAACAGGTTCCCGTGGAATATGCCGTCTCCGTCAATTGGTATTCCCTGGAAAATGTTCGCGAATGCCACTCCCAGCAGAAGTGCCGGAACGAAGCTTCCGATGAAATGACATACGTCCCAGAATTTCCTCCACCCTTCCGCGGTTTCCTTACTCCTGAATTCCAGAGCTACGGCGCGCAGGATCAAGGCGAACAGGAGCAACAACAGGGGAGTATACAGAGCGCTGAACATGACTGCATATGTAGTGGGAAACGCAGCAAAGGTAACGCCACCCGCGGTAATCAGCCACACTTCGTTTCCATCCCAAAAGGGCCCCATGGAATTGTACACGAGTCGTTTGTCAGTGTCGTTGTTGGCAATGAAAGGGGCGAGGGTCCCAACTCCAAGGTCGATCCTTTGTTCCATGAAGTAAACCGCCCAAAGTACACCCCACAGCACAAACCAGATGGTTTCTAACATCTTTTCTTTACCCCTTTCCTAGTTGTTTCCAGCTGAGGCTGGCTCGGGCTCCGGCCGTACGTACTGCTCGGATTCCGGACCGACCGGTTTCTCCGATTTTTTCGGGGCGTACGGGGCCGGACCCTGACGAGCGTACTTGGAGATGAGATAGAAACAGACTACCCCCAGGAATGAATAGACCAATATGAATGCTCCCAGTGAGAGCCCTACTTGGGAACCTGCCAGGGTGGAAGCTGCGTCAGTGGTTTTCATCATGCCGTAGACGATCCAGGGTTGTCGCCCCATCTCAGTCACAGTCCAGCCCAACTCCAAAGCCACGTAAGGAAG
>JACRDE010000231.1 GCA_016212935.1 Desulfomonile tiedjei
CGGTGCGGTAAACGATTTGAAGGAAGCCCTGGAAAGGCTCGCTCCTGTGAACATGGAGTACGCACACAACCAGCGTTGGGGAGATGGAAACGGTTTTTCTCACGTAAGAGCCGCGCTCATGAGGCCTTCCCTCAGTGTCCCGCTAATAGACGGAAGACTTTGCCTCGGAACATGGCAGCAATTGATTTTATTGGACTTCGACAATAGGCCGCGTCAAAGATCTATCGTGATTCAGGTAATGGGCGAGTGATCCTGTGGCCATGAATATGCGACAAAAGTAGCTGTAATCCCCGAATCTTCCTGAAGGAGTGACGAGTGAAAGCTCTGGTTTTTGATGGAGCCCTGGCTCTAAAAAATCTGCCGATTCCTGAACCGCGAGATGGTGAGGCGCTGGTGAAGGTGCTCACCGCGGGCATCTGCAATACAGACCTTGAGATCAGTCGAGGTTACATGCAATTCCGGGGTGTTATCGGCCACGAATTCGTCGGCATGGTCGAACGCTCGCCTGATCCAAATCAGGTCGGGACTCGTGTTGTGGGTGAGATAAATGCGGGCTGCGGCGAGTGTCCTGCCTGTAGGTCCGGCTTGCAGCGCCACTGCCCTGAAAGAACCGTCCTGGGGATTCTAGGCAGGGACGGAGCCATAGCCGAATACCTCACGCTGCCGGTCTCGAATCTCGTTGCGGTTCCGCAAGGGGTATCGGATGAAAAGGCTGTCTTCACCGAACCTCTGGCCGCTGCGCTTGAAATCCTCGAGCAAGTGAGGATAAGACCAGCAGATAAAGTGCTTGTGATCGGAGACGGTAAGCTCGGACTGCTGGTCAGCATGGTTCTCAGACTCACTGGCAGCGATCTTCTGCTGGTGGGGAAGCACAGGCCTAAGCTTGACTTCTTTGCGAGACTCAACGGTCGTACCGCGCTTCTCAGTGAACTGGACGCGACGGGAGACAAGTTCGACATAGTCGTGGAATGCTCTGGAAACCCTGGAGGCTGGAAGCTGGCAGCTGGCAGAGTCAAGCCACGAGGCGTGCTTGTTTTGAAGAGCACGTACCATGGAAATCTGGAAATCAATCCAGCGCCGCTCGTCGTCGATGAGATTACAGTAGTGGGCTCCAGATGTGGGCAGTTTGCTCCAGCATTGAGATTGATGGATTCCTGCCTGGTCGACCCTATGCCTCTCATTTCCGCTGTGTTTCCGATTTCTCAGGCTGAGGACGCTTTCAGGCGATCCCAGGAATCTGACAGCATCAAGGTTTTGTTGAAGATTTCCTCCTGAGTCTAATGAATAGTTTTAACTTGATTTTTGTTGATGCGACGGATAAAATACGTCCTGAGGTGTTATGATGAAGCGTTTTTCATTGATTCTGCTTCTGGCAACGGTCATCTTGGCTGTGCCAGCGCTTTCGTCGGCCGCGGATAGTTTTCCGAATCCCGGGGCCAACCACCCGCAGCAGGGACCAGGTTCCTCCGCGGTGCAGCAGAAGTTGAACTACGGCTATATTCCACCAGCTCCCATCCGTCACACATGGCCCGGTGGTTACAAGGTGATTTTTCAAGAACTGGGCAACACACTCTCGGAGCACATCCTGGGACAATACTGACGGCATAGAATTTTCCTGCGCCGATTCGCTTCTTCTTTGTAAGTGCCGAACCGCGCTCTAGGCTTGCAGTCATTCGATCACTCTATATAATGTCTGGAATTAATGTGGGGCTTGAACAACCTCATACAATTTGAGGGCCGGCTCCCAGCGATAAGAAAGCTGCTGGAAACCCTTATTCAGATGAGGATGGCAATTAATGCCTGTGATCGCCGAGTCAAAATATCGCGCGCCATTGTTTTTCAGCAATCCACACGCGCAGACAGTTTTTCCGACACTGTTCCGAAAAGTCCGCGGTGTGACGTACAAGAGAGAGAGGGTGGACACTCCGGACAAAGATTTCTTGGATGTTGACATCTCCACTGTCGGATCGACTCGCGCGGCCATAGTGTTACACGGCTTGGAAGGGGATTCAACGCGCTGTTATATGCTGGGCATGGTGAAAGCACTCAACAACAACGGTTGGGACGCAATCGCCGTCAACCTCAGGGGCTGCAGCGGTGAACCCAACAGAACGCTTCGTCTGTATCACAGCGGAGACACAGGTGATCTGGATACGGTAGTCTCGTACATACATTCACAGAAGGACTATTCCGATCTGGCCCTGATCGGGTTCTCTCTCGGAGGCAACGTCGTCTTGAAATATGTCGGGGAGCGAGCAGACACAGTGAAGTCAGCAATAACGGCAGCAGCAGCCTTCTCTGTGCCGTGTGATCTCGCCGCCGGAGCGACAAAGATCGGCAGCTTTATGAATATACCTTATATGAAGCGTTTCCTGACGATGCTCAGGGAAAAGATTCGCACGAAGATGGGCTTGTTCCCTGAACTCATCAACGACAACGATTATGATCAAATCCGCGATTTTGCTGACTTTGATAATCGCTATACAGCGCCCCTCCACGGTTTTGCGAATGCTGAAGACTACTGGAAAAAGTCTTCCAGCAAACAGTTTCTTGCCCGAATATCGATTCCCACGTTGCTGGTGAGCGCTGCTGACGATCCGTTTCTCACTCCGGAATGCTACCCCTTCAAAGAAGCCAGGGATAATCCCAGCTTGTTCCTCGAAGTGCCAAAGCACGGAGGCCACGTAGGATTCATGGCATTTGATTCTGACAGGGAGGGGACTAAAGGAATATGGATAATGCGGCTAAACGGCACAAACCAAATCAGGATCACGCCTAATGGAATTAAAGCCATGAATCCCAGATGGTCGCCGTTTCTTAAATAGCAAAAA
>JACRDE010000221.1 GCA_016212935.1 Desulfomonile tiedjei
ACTTCTTGTAAGAAGTTCCTCCCCGAACCCCACCTCAAGAACTTTTAGCACTCGCCGGAACCCCCATTTCCTGAAAGGAAATTAGGGGTTCCGGCAAATGATAGAAGTTTCTGGAAGGGGGTTTGGGGGGAAACTCTTTACTAAAGAGGGTCCCCCTAATCTTACTTCTTTGAATGCGCATTAGTATCAGCTAACACTTTCCGTCAGCCGCGACCAGAAAACGTTAAGCGCCGCGTAAAGACCTTGACGTTTCTTTACTTACATCTTAACGTTTGGATAGGTTCTTTGTACCCGGGAGATCGCCATGACCCTGCCACGCGATAGCTCAGAATTCTGGGAGACGGTGCTCGACACAATGACAGAAGGGCTCATGCTCATAGAGAAAGGGGGCACAATTACCTTTGTCAACCGTGCGATGGAACGGTTGACCGGGTACGCCCGTGAAGAGCTCGTGGGCAAAAAGTGCTCTGTGCTCGACTTTGATTGCTGCCCCACAGAGCCCGCGTCACAGAAACGAGGTCCGTGTCCACTCTTCAAGTATGGGAAGGTTGTTGACAGGTATTCTTCTTTGAGACGCAAAGACGGTACTCTGTTGACAGTCCTGAAAAACGCGGCTGTGATTCCAAGTGACCGAGGCGATGCCCTCTGTGCGGTAGAGATCCAGACTGATGTCACGAAACTCAAGCAGACCGAGGACGAGGTTCGCCATCTGCGAAGCATTCTCGAAGGGCGGTACGTCTTCGAAGGCATTGTGGGGGCTTCACCCCAGATAAAGGTCCTGATCGACCTGATAGGAAAGGCAGCGGCGTGGGACGCGCCGGTGCTCATTTACGGGGAGAGCGGGAGTGGGAAAGAACTGGTGGCCTCAGCCATCCACAAGCTGGGCAACAAGAGCAACGGGCCTTTCATTCGCGTCAACTGTGCAGCTCTGAATCAGTCACTTCTGGAAAGCGAGTTGTTCGGGCACGTCAAGGGCGCCTTTACTGGAGCTGACAGAACTACCAAGGGCCGATTCGAGGCTGCGCATACGGGCGACATCTTTCTCGATGAGATAGGTGACATGCCGTTGGCCACCCAGGTGAAACTCCTGCGAGTACTCGAGAAAAAAGAAGTCGAACGTGTCGGTGACTACAGACCGATTCCGATTGATGTTCGGATTATCACAGCTACTCACAGGGACCTGCGAGCATTGATAGCTGCGGGTTTGTTCCGGGAAGACCTTTTTTACCGTCTCAACGTGATCCCCTTAGTCATTCCTCCCCTTCGGCAGCGTTCCGGAGACATACCGCTCCTGGTTAATCATTTCATCCGGGAGATCTCCGAACGATCCTGCAAGTGCGTTGCAGGGGTGGCCCCGGATGCAATGGAGTTGCTGACCAGCTACAGTTGGCCGGGAAATGTTCGCGAACTCATAAACGTAATTGAGTACGCTTTCGTGGTCTGCAGTGGCGGAGTGGTCACTCGCTCTCACCTCCCTGATATGAGCTTGAGCTCCCACGTTTCGCCGCCCGTGAACTATGCGGTTCTCAACATGAAGACAGAGAGGGATCGGCTGGTTGGGGCTCTCAACGCCACCAATGGCAAGAAGGCCGCTGCGGCCGAGCTCCTCGGAGTGAGTCGCCAGACCTTGTGGAGCTGGATCAAGAAACACGGCATCGATGTGAAACGTCTCTGCGCTGTGCCTGATACCAAAGGTCGAGCATAGGGAGTAACCGTTCCTCAGAGACGTGGTCCGACGATATGTTCTCGAGGTAGGCCACGGACCGCCCTACAGAAGGAACGATGAGGGATATCGCAAGGCATAGCATTCAGCATTTCAAAGAGTTTTTCCGCAATCACTCTCAACCTAAGAAAATAGACTGCCCCGGCGGGGAACCGCGCCGGAGGAAGCGGCAAGGCATAATTTGTACGGGAGGATCGTGGGCTCTGTCAGCCGGAGAGCCACTCTTCCAGTTCTTCCTCCGATGGAAGCCTTCCGGAAACCTTGACTTCTCCGTCCACCACGAGCCCAGGGGTGAGCCACACTCCGTATGCAGGCAGCTTCCTGATGTCGTTAATTTTAACAACTTCAGCATCCTGCCCTAGCTTCGCGAGGGTACTGAGTACCATCTGGTGAAGTAAGTTACATTTGACACACCCTCTTCCCAAGACCTCTATTTTCACGTTATCCCCCATTTTCCGGTAAAGCAATGTGGTGTGTCGCTGCCCTCCGCATCCAATAATTACTGTGCAGTTCAGTACATTATACTGCCTTGACTACGAGGTACTCAAGCCAAAACGGTTGGTAACAACTTTTTTCTACTCGGCACTTGGACAATCCTGGGAGCAGTGCTGTTGGTTTAGCGGCTCGGGCAATTTTACAGCGTGTAAAGAAATCTGACACTCCAACCAAATCAGGGTGCATTGCAGGTATTCCCGGATAATCAAATCTCACCCGATTCCGGTCTTATGCATAGGTGCCGGACCGGACCGGTCCGTGGCACGAGAATTGCTCGTTCGTGCTGTGAGTAGCTCCCACTCATCTTTTCATTTCTCTCTCTTCCCCTCGATGCGTCGTCCAAGCCCGACGCGTCGTCCACTGTAGGGACACGTCGGCCGTGTCCCTACTGTAAACTCATCCCAACCTTGCCTTTTGCAACGGACGAAGGAGCCTCCAAGGAGTATTTCCCTCTCGAGCCGTCAGATCTATCGGGTAGAAGGTTTTGAGATGTGCCTGATTTACGGAGGCGGCGGACGTTCCGGATTTATTCGCAGTGAAAATCTTCAAAAAAGTATTTCCAAATAGGGGGTAATGGACTATCTTCGAGCTTGTAACCCGGATGAATAGGCCAAGAATCGGGTTTGTTTTGTCTTACCCAATGGAAGTGCAGCAAGAGATTATCGAGACAAAAACCAGACACGGGTGCTTGCCCTGGAGCTGTCGAAATCTGACACAGTGGCCGGTAAACCGGTGTGCCAGGATTGAGCTTCAATAAAATAAATGCAAAGAAGGACCGCCTGACATGAAAGACAAGCGCATTTTCTTCAATCCCCTGAGGATGATGAGTCCCAAGTTGGATTCAGAAGCCGAAAAGCTCGAAGACCTTCACAAGACCCCTGTATCAGAGGCGTTCACTCTGGAAGAGGGCCTTGTCGTAATGCTTAGCAAGCTCATCGAAATGGCCC
>JACRDE010000222.1 GCA_016212935.1 Desulfomonile tiedjei
GCGGTGGACAAGAACTCTTTGGCGTTCAGCGCATTGTAAGTGCCGTGGGCGAAGAGGGCAAGACGATTCCGATCAACAGAATTCTGTAGCTTTACCAGTTCCTTGAGCGTGATCACTGCTTTGTCAAAGCTTCCGTTCTTGCCTCGGATTCTGTCATGCGTCTCTCGGCCACCATCCACGGAAACGGCAATAGCCAGCGCTAGACCTTCACTCCTGCTCAATGTTGATTGCACGAACGATATGACACGATCGGTCAGCCAACCGTTCGTGGACACATTCAAGATGTCGAGCTTGTTGTTTCTGTAAAAAATGTCAGCGATTATGTCCAGATCAGTGCGGAGCATCGGCTCCCCACCAGCCATAGTAATGTACTTGATTTTTCGCAGGTTTCTTGAAAACCTGTCGATCTCATCGATCGTCAAGTCCTTGTTAGGTTTGCGGTTTGCGAGATGGTTGAAACAATGGTGACACTCAAAATTGCATCGCTGGGTCACGTAGAAGATGAAATAAGCAAGAGCGTCGCTGTGTTGGCACTTGAGGTTGTCAACAAGATTTGTGAGACTCCATCTCATCCATGCCCCCTAACGCCGAGATCTGCCTTCAGGCAGAGTGAAAATTGGCTCGTCCTACCAATTATACTATTCTGGGGTTGATAACACTAGGGCTTCCCTGCCACTGGTCAAGCTGCTGGCTGTGTCCCAGGCACACTATGGCCATGCCACTAGCCCCACATCGCTTTACGTCTGATCCGATTTTTATATGACTTGACGGCGGCATCGGATGTTTGGGACAAGAAAGCTAAGGCGATCCACTGCCACGTTTCTATTTGGTTGGGGCCAGTTACGCTATTTTTCGAGCATACTCTAGTCTGTCCTCCTGGTCAATCTTACTTGTGAGAAGTGCCTTGCTGCTGAATTCTAGACCATTCTGACTGTTTTTTTCTGATCAACTGGACCAGGGACGGGGAGGTGACCACACGAGCAAGCGCTGAGACATTGTGCTTGAGCTAGTCGCCAGGGCTGAGGTGGCTACAAGCACTGTCAGTTCCCAGAATAGGGAGAATTGGCCGAGTAAAGCTTTCGGCTAAGATCGAGCTTTTCAGTATCGAGGCCGTAGATAAATTTTTGAAAGGAAAGACGGATGGAGTAGCATCAAAAACGAAGAATCACGAACGTGCGCTGCATACGGCAAGTCACCTTAAAGTGGTTCAGAGAGGAGGTGGCAAGAAAAATTCAGGGGAATCTTGGCGAGAACTCAGGCAGAAGGATTCGTCACGGGATTGATGAAAATCAGCGAGAAGTTTTACGTCTCGTTCAGATGGAAAGGGAACCGCATCCGTACGGTGACTCCAGCACGGAATGAGACAGAGGCAAAGAAGATAGGGCGGGCCATGAAGACGGCCTTCACGATAGGCATTGTGGGACACCTCTCCCCCACAGAGCAAGAGGTGGTGGTCCGAACATACGAGAATAACGGATAGGTAATGCCACCCGCTATTTTCTCGACCACAGCCACAGGAGGAATTGGCCTTCATAAAGACCGTGACGGAGCTTCCTAGAGCTGATCCACGGCACAGAGCCGAAAGGAATCTGTACGCCATTGATGGGCTAATTGAATACTTCGGTGAAGGCGTTCCTCTGAAAGACGTCAAGGTTCCTCAACTGCGGGCTTACCGACGGGCGAGGAGCGAGAAGATCGAACACGGGACCAGCACCAGCGAGATGGGCGTGCTGTCGGCAATATTCCGCATGCAAATGGAGAAGGAGGCACTGGAGGTCAACCCATGCATGATGATGGACGGGGCTTGATCTGGTCGATGAAGCTTAAGACGGTTGAGCCCTATGGAAAAGGTGCCCAAAAATGCCAAAAGAGTCTGGCATTCTCAAGAACCCCCTTGACAACAGTCACAGCAACAGCGTATCCTACGCGAGTTTCGGGCGGGTAGCTCAGGGGGAGAGCACTGCCTTCACACGGCAGGGGTCGGAGGTTCAAATCCTCTCCCGCCTACCATAAAAGGTAAAAAGAATCAGGAAGTTAGGTTGACTGCCACTTCCTGATTTTCTTTTGGGGCCAAAGCTTTTGGCACTTTTTTGGCCCCTTTTTCATTCAGGCCATCAGGCTTGGCCTTCTTCAACCATATCGAGTTCTGTCCATCCATTGTCAAACCTCATGCTGTCCACGGCTTTCAGGAGTTCATCATCTGACACCCTGATGTAGCGATCCTCTATGGAACGACTGGACGAATGTCCAACAATCAGGTTCCTCACCGTGGGGTCCATGCCTGACCTCTGTGCATTTGTCTTCCACGTATGCCGCAGATCACGCATTTGCAGACCCTCAAGACCTGCCTTGGTCACCGCCTTCGCCCACGCTTTACGTACCATTGAGGGAACCACAGGCTTTCCTTGGTGAGTGCCACAGTGATCACGGTAACGTCCTTCATACGGGAAGATGAGTCCCATAGCCCGCAGAACGTTGTCACCTTGATCTTTTCGTCGAGCTTCAAGCATGCGGATCATTTCGCCGCGTAGAGGGACTCTTTTCGTCTTGAGCCGAACCTTGTTCGCACTCTTTCCCTCTTTTGTTGCCTCGGGCGGTAAGACGAGCATTCGTCTCTCAGGCTTGTACATTTCCCACCTGAGGCTAATCACCTCTTTGAATCGCATTCCCGTGTAATACATTGCCGTGAGGATATCCCGCAGCCACCAACTGTGTTCCAGAACACGATTGAAGTCTTCCCATGACAGATAGGAGTCTCGCTGTTTTTCGGGAAGCCTGTGGATCATGGTACCGGGATTGATCTCCACCCTTTCCATTTCCAACTGAAAACGGAATATTCCCGAAAGCACACTCAGCTCTCTGTTGACGGTGCCATTCTCCATCTTCTGACTACGAGTCCTCTGGTAACCTCGTATGTCGGCCACCCTAATATCCTTCAACGGATAGTTTTCTTGGAAATGCTCTACGAGGCGATTTATTGCACAGAGATTCCTCTCTGCTCTGTGCTTCTGGTCTGCACGCAAGTATTCTCGTATTGCTTTGATCAAGGTCAGTTCCTCTGTGGGCTCAGAACGTGCAAGCTCGGGCGGTAATGCCCATCCCTTGTTTTCATACGTCCTGAGGACCACGTCGAGACAGTCGGGGTCTAAGTGTCCAAAGGTGCCAATGGTAAATGCCGTCTTCACAGCTTTCTCTATTTTCTTCGCGTCTGTCGAGTTGGTGGCTGGGGTTACCGTCCTGATGCGGTGTCCCTTCCACTTGAATGAAACGTAATATTTGTCGCCGATTTTCATCAATCCCATGACGAAACCTCCTGTCTGAGGTCTCGCCAAGATTCCCCTGAACTTTTCTTTCCACCTCCCTTCTGAACCGCTTTAGGGTAACATGCCGTACGTACGGCATGTTGTTGATTCCTTGTTGTTGATTCTACTCCGCTGTCGGTTTCGCAGGGTTTCCCCCATTAGCATTTTTCTTCATAATAAAAAATCCTTCTTTAAGTGTAAGAATACTCCTTCCTGGTATGCCCAGCACTGGCATTTGCCAGACCAGACGGCTATTACGACAGTTAGTCGCTGTGAATGTTGTTCTCCACTGCATCCCCAGGGGCCATCACCGCTTCAGGGACTATCGCATCCTCAGGCCGAAACCTTTGAATGTTCACCCGTGGCTTAGGGACACACACCTCCAAGTGGAGGGGGAACTGTCAGTCACCTTTCGGTAACATGGACGTTAGATTGTGCACCCCCTGAGCATTGTCAAGAGGGCACGGTGAAAAAAAATTGAGAAAGGGAATATCTCTTTGTTTTTCAATGCTATGGAGAGTCATCATAAACGCTACAGCCGCGAGGTCACGTTGCGGACCATCTCTTGGCCGTTGCCACGAACTTGCCGTACGTACGGCATGTTGCAGTGTGATTTATGGGAACTCTTGGCAAAATACACCAAGACGGCCTGTGGCATGGGGTAGTTCCAAGGCCAAATGACGAGAAGAACGGTCAGGAAATAGGCAGCGAACAACACTTCCATGCAAGACAGGTCATCGACCTCGTGCAGAGCGGATTCGGGAACACGCCGTACGTACGGCATGTTAATTTGGGGGCATGGTTGAGATTCGAGAAAAAATACACGTGAGTTGGCTGGCCGAAACAAAATGATGGATGACTCCGCTGGCAATTACTAGAAAAATCGAGTAACTTTTTGCTTGAACATCAGATATCGCAAGAGCAATATATCTGGCATAAACTAAGCAGAACTATGAATTCCTCTGATTCGAGGTCGTGGAATTTGTCTCCGAAATTAGCAAATCCGAAGCAACCAAGTTTGGACATCACTCACCCCGATCTTGCCAAAGAATGGCATTCTGAAAAAAACGGGGAATTGAGGCCATCTGATGTCACGCATGGTAGTGGTCAGAAAGTCTGGTGGATCTGTGAAAAGCAACATGAATGGGAAGCGACTGTCTCAAAGAGGTCCAACGGAAGGGGCTGTCCTTATTGTGCAGGGCAAAAAGTCAGTCTAGAAAGGAGCTTAGGTGCAACATTCCCGATGCTGGCACGAGAATGGCACCCACTTAAGAATAGTTCAAATGCTTTTCAAGTATTATCGCAAAGCAATAAGAAGGTTTGGTGGATTTGTAAGAAAGGCCATGAATGGAAAGCCTCGCCCAGTAACCGAGTTAAGGGAAGCGGGTGTCCCCACTGCTTAGAAGCGGTTGCAAAACCTTGATTGAGCGTTAAGCGCGCGAAATCGCGATTGAATTAACAGTTTGTTTTTCTAACATTTTTGGTATATTTACCTCGCCGGAGGTAAGTCCGGTGAGCACACGCGTCGTATATCTGACGGA
>JACRDE010000223.1 GCA_016212935.1 Desulfomonile tiedjei
GAGCCAGAGCATTGGTCGTGAAAAGGGCGAAGGTGCGGCTTCGTGGTTTCCTGTGGAGTTCGAGGGAAAAGCTTTCCGCCCATCTATGCAGGTACGTTGGAAGACCAACGAGGCAGGCATGGCTCGGCTGCTTCACGCCCGCAGGCTTGGGACAACAGGTACGACTCTGTGGTATGTGCGCTATCTGGACGATTTCCCAGCGTTTCCGATCAACACTTTCTGGGAAGACACGGCTAGCAGTTTCATGTCCGACAAGATCTACGTGGTACAAACCGCAACCAAGATTGTAGAGCGTTGTCTCCTTATGACTACCGACCCAGGCGATCTCGTACTTGACCCAACTTGCGGCAGCGGGACCTCTGCCTATATAGCCGAGCAATGGGGCCGTCGCTGGATCACCATTGATACCAGCCGAGTTGCTTTGGCTCTGGCTCGAACACGCTTGATGGCGGCCAGGTACCCGTACTATCTTCTTGCTGACTCCGCCGAAGGCGCAATGAAGGAGGCGGAGATCACGGAGACACTGCCGAAGGATCGGCAACCAAAAGCGGCATGCGATGTAAAGAAAGGATTCGTGTACAAGCGAATTCCCCACATTATGCTGAAATCCATCACCAACAACGAGAAAATCGACACCATCCACGCAACCTGGGAATACAAGCTTGGACCGATATTAACGGACCTGAATGTTGCACTCAAACAGTCCTGGCAAGAATGGGAAGTGCCACGGGAGGCGGAGAAGAAGTGGCCTGAAAAGGCCAAATCCCTACTGACTTCCTGGTGGGACATGCGAAGCGCCAGGCAAAAGGAGATCAATGAGGCCATTGCAAAAGCGGCTGATTCCGAGATCCTTTGCGATCAGCCCTACGAAGACAACAAGAAGGTAAGAGTGACCGGCCCCTTTACCGTGGAAAGCCTTTCCCCGCATCGAGTGCTTTCTACAGACGAAGACCTTCCTTCATCGGAAGCTGAAGCCCGGACAGAATCATCCGGTCAGTTTGAGACCATGATCATTGAGAATCTGAAAAAGGCCGGGGTCCAGAATACGGTCAAAAACGAGCGGCTGAAGTTTGACCGATTGGAACCCTATGCGGGTAAATGGCTCCACGCAGAAGGCGAATACACGGAAAACGACAAATCCAGGCGAGCCGCTGTCTGCATTGGCCCAGAGCATGGAACGGTAGGCCCTGACCTCATCAAGGAGGCTGCCAAAGAAGCGGTGCAAGGGATTGGCTTCGACCTGCTCATTGTCTGCGGCTTCGCCTTCGATCCCCATGTTTCGGAAGAGGTCAAGCGTTACGGCAAGCTGATCATTCTTCCAACCCGAATGAACCCAGATCTATCAATGGGAGACGAGCTGCTCAAGAAGACGGGCTCCGGCAACCTCTTCATGGTCTTTGGCGAACCCGACCTGAAAGTAGATACGGAAACCGATGGCCTTCTCACCGTGGAACTGAAGGGACTGGACATCTACGACCCCACCACCGGCGAGATCCGAGCCAGCTCCACCGACGACATCGCCTGCTGGTTTATCGACACGAACTACAATGGCGAGAGCTTCTTCGTGCGCCACGCCTACTTTACCGGCGCAGACCGACCCTATGAGAAGCTCTCCAAGGCACTCAAGGCAGAAATCAACGAAGACGCCTGGGATCAGCTCTACCGAACGAAGAGCCGTCCCTTCAAGCGACCGGACACTGGCAAGATTGCCGTGAAGGTTATCAACCATTATGGGGATGAAGTGCTGAGAGTATACGACATTAAGACCGGCAAATGATGCCAAAGAGCGTAGGAAATGAGATCATTTCTTGATGTATCCAATGATCAGATAGCACGTATGAGCCCAGAAGAGGCTGTGGCTCTGTTCCAGCAGCTTCTCTGGGGAGAAGCGAGCCGCCTGGGTATCGGGATTAACAACATAAACATTTCACGATGGATTGATGTACCAGATGGCGGAATTGACGCTTCCGTAAAAGCAGTTCCCGAGGGAGTAAGTTCGGGCCTATTGAGGCTAGGCGTCACTGGATATCAAATCAAGGCTGGAACATCCTTTAAGCCGTGGCAAGACTCACAAATCCAGAAGGAGCTATTTGGCACAAAACAACCAGCAAGAGAAAACCTCGGCCCCAGTGTCCTAAACTGTCTGGAGAAGGGCGGTACTTATGTGCTTGTTTGTTTTGGACACGATCTCGATGACCAAAAACAGCGCACAGCGGAAGACCTTCTTAGGGCGCATTTCTCGACATGCGGATATCCCCAGACAAACGTAGAGGTCTGGAGTATCAATCAGCTTATTGGATTTCTGAGATGTTTCCCCTCATTGAGGCTTAGAATAAACCGTTTCGACCGGGTTGATTTTCAAGCTCACGAGAGCTGGTCAAAGAATTCAGATATGGGTGGCATTTTTACTTGCGGAACGGTCCAGCAAGACGTGGTTGAACAGATCCGGCAGATACTCCGTGCTGTAGACTCTCCGGTGCATTTACGAGTACACGGTGAGCCTGGAATCGGAAAGACGAGGTTGTTATTAGAGGCAACGTCCGCTGACGACCTGAAACCCCTTGTGCTTTATTTCGATTCCCCAGAGGATTTTAACGGAAGTAGTTTGTTGGGCACCTTTCTTGGTGATGATAGCCCGTGCTGTGCGATCTTGGTGATTGACGAGTGCGATCAAAGAGAGAGTTCAACCTTATGGAACAAACTGAAATCCCGAAGCCCTCGCATCAAATTGGTTACCATCTGGTGCGATGATGAAAATACCACGGGCTCAACTAAACACTTGAGTGTTCCTTTCCTGGCTCAGGACGGAGTTAGTAACATCATACAGTCTTACAGAATTGACCGTCATAAGGCTGACAGATGGGCTGAGTTCTGCAGCGGCTCTCCCAGGGTTGCCCACATCATGGGGCAGAACTTGAAAGAGAATCCTCAAGACATCATGCAAAGCGCCGATAACGTGCTTGTCTGGAAGCGCTACATTGCGGGTACAAAGGATTTCGATGATCCCGAGGTCAGACATAGAGAATTGGTTTTGCAGTGTCTTGCTCTATTCAAACGGTGCGGTTTTGAAGGCCCTGTTCGGGGTGAATCGCAAATTGTCGGCAAAATAGTCGAGAAAATAGATCCTCAGGTGAATTTCCTGCAATTCAGACGTGTGGTCGAAGAGTTAAGATCCAGAGGCATTGTAAAGGGCTCAAAGACGATCCACATTTCGCCCAAGCTGCTCCATGTAAAACTCTGGGGAGATTGGTGGGATTCGTACGGGGATGATTTCGAAAAACTGGTTGGACATGTGGGCAAACTTCCGGCTGATCTCCGAAAATGGTTTTACGAGATGTTCGAGTACGGTGCTGGGTTCGACTCTGTGTGCCGAATAGCCAAGAGTTTGTTAGCGGAAGACGGCATACTTAAGACCATTCAGGATTTGGAAAACCCGGAGACAGCACGTTTTTTTTCCGCACTCGTATCTGCCGCCCCCAAAGCCGCCTTGGAATGTCTGAAAAGAACTGTTGGAAAATGCAATAGACAAGAACTGGACAAATTCGTTGCGGGGCGGAGAGAAGTGATCTGGGCTTTGGAGAAAATTGCTGTATGGCGAGAACTCTTCCTGGACGGCGCCACGTTGCTTTTGAGGCTCGCTGAGGCAGAGAACGAAACATGGTCCAATAATGCAAGCGGGGTTTTCGCAGATCTTTTTACTCCGGCTCCAGGTGCTGTGGCCCCGACGGAAGCCAGTCCTCAAGAGCGATTGCCTCTTCTGATCGAGGCCATGGATTCAGACTCCAAAGAGATAAGATTGTTGGCCATTCAAGCGTGTGATAAGGCACTGGAGTCCGATCACTTCAGCAGGTTTGGGACGCCTCATTACCAGGGTTTGCAGAAAGACGCCAAGCTTTGGATGCCGGTGACCTGGAACGACCTCTTCGATTATTACGGCAAAATATGGGACCTCCTATGGATGAAACATGAAGCTCTGCCAAATGATGAAAGAGAAAAAGCTATAGATGTCCTCCTCAATAGATCGATGAGGCTCATCAGGTTTGTGCCTCTGGCTGAAAAGGTAACAGCAACTCTGGAAGAGATGGGGACTAAATCGTTCATCAACCGAAAGCGATTGCTTCGTGAGATCATTAATATTCTACATAGCGCTGAGTCTTTAAGCCTGAGGGCGCAATGTCGTGATCGTCTGGAGCGCCTACGTGACGATTTGACCAGTGGTTTTTCCTCCCAATTGCTCAGACACGTTGGGATGAGGTTGATTGAAGATCATTACGACAAGGACGGAAACTCGGTTGACACAGGAAGACAGAATATAGCAGCCTTGGCTCGACAAGCCGCTTCTGCTCCAGAGCTGTTAAATAATGATCTTGCTTGGCTCGTGAGCAGGGAGGCAGAAAATGCTTTTTGGTTTGGATACGAATTAGCCAAGTTCGATGCTGATTTTACAATCCTTCCTCAGATTATAGAGGCGAATTGTGCCACAATTGGCGGAGAAAACACAGACTTTCTATGTGGGTACCTCTCGTGGATATTTGAAACCGAACCCTCCTTTTGGGAAAAAAAGTTGGAGTCCTTGATTGGTGATGAGCGCATCAACCGCAAATTGCCAGAAATTACTCTGAAGTCAGGAGCTTCAGACGAGTCGGCCTTAAGAATACTTCATTTAATGAAGAGCGGAATCATTGGAGTTGCCGATTTTTGGGTGTTCAGATATCGATCCTCCGTAAATCATATGTCCGAATCGGTATTTGAGCAGATAGTTGATGTCTTGCTTGCTGATCCCAGCTCATTCGCAGCATCAACGGCCCTCGATCTTGTTGATTTTCGGTACTGTCGGAGAAAAGCGGAGCAGCAATTGCCCGAGACTCTTGCTTATAGAGTGCTGACTCATCCTGGTTTTTTCCACAAGCCTGAAACTGGCAGGAGAGACCAAATGGATGAGTTCAGATGGAAAGACGTTGCTTCGAGCTTTGTGCGACTTTACCCAGATCGCAGCATAGAATTGGCGGATCACATGTTGATAAGTATGGGGCAGGATGGCGCAATTACAGAGAACCTATACCCTAATCCCTTGTCCGTCTTGGATGAGATTACCAAGACTCATCCCTCAGACATGTGGAATAAATTAAGCGCTTATCTGGTGATTCCCAATGACCTTAGGTCATGGTCAATTGCATCTTGGCTACAGGGTAGGGATCGTCGTCACGACCCCGATATGAAAAAGGAATCACGCACCGCACTAGAATTCGTTCCTCTGGAGCTTATTTGGGCATGGATCGATGAAGACGTGGAGAATCGTGCTTGGTATTTCGCAGACCTAATGGTTCCCAAGACGCTTTTCAGGGAACAAGGCAGACAGTGTTTGGCTAGAGCAATGCTTGTGCGTTATGGCCACCTTGAATCGGTTCGTAGCAACTTTGGCAGTAATTTCATTTCGGGTGGTTGGTCTGGTCCGTCAAGTCTGCACTGGGCTGAACAAAAGCAGCTGCTTGAAGATTTCAAAAAGACTGAAGACAATCAGAAGGTGCGCCAGTGGATTGATGAGCAGATAACCTGGCTGGACGAACAGATTGAGCGTGCACGTGTAGAAGAGGAAAGGGAATACTTTGTGTAGAAAAGATTGAAAATCAGAAACCAGGCGAGTTCCCTGCAAAGGTTGTTGGTCATGGAAATTGAACAATTGATAAAGGAAAAGCGAGAAGAAATCTTGAAAATCGCATTTCGACATGGAGCCAAGAATATACGTCTCTTCGGCTCCGTAGCCCGTGGAGAAGCGGGGGAATCCAGCGACATTGATATACTCGTTGAAGTTGGCGAAAATCCTTCCCCATGGTTTCCAGGAGGGCTTATAGCTGATCTCGAAGAATTGCTCGGAAGGCGGGTCCATGTCGTCACCGTCGGAGCGTTGCATTCGTATATTAGGGACCGGGTATTGCAAGAGGCGGTTCCATTATGAAAGATGATCGGCTTTATCTCGTACACATCCTGGATTGCATTGACCACATCTTGCGGTTCACCAGTGACGGCAAGAATTCGTTCTTGGCTGATCGCAAAACGCAGGATGCCGTCTTGCGGAATCTTCACACTCTTTCCGAATCAATCCAAAGAATCTCAACGGATACGAAGCTCAAGTATCCTGAAGTGCCGTGGCGAGAGATCAGTGGCTTCCGCAATGTTGTTGTCCATGATTATCTGGGGATAGAGCTGGAACGTATTTGGTATATTGTCGAACGAGACCTCCCGCCTTTGAGGATGCAGATCAAAAGCATTGTTAATGAGTTTGGAAAATGAACAAAGAACACATCTCGTGCAGGACTTTTTAGAAAGTAGTTACAGACTGTTATCGAGATGGGTTCCGACAAAACATCAGACCGTCAAACCCGAACTTAAAGTATTTTCGAGTGCTCATATTTTGCACTTGCAGGGGAAACTGGCAGGTATCGAGAAGGACCGAAATGGATTGACAAGGACCGAAATTGTTGGGGTTTTGGGAAAGATCCTGTTTTTACTTGCTGGTAGATCGTTCTCTCACGGCGGAGACACCGGTTCGAAACCGGTTGGGACTGCCAGCAATATTAACAAGTTAGTCATTTGATGACTTGGAAGAAGATGGGGTTTGTTCCCAAATTGTTCCCGCTTTTTTCACCCGGCAGCTGATCCCTGTCGGGTTTTTATTTTTCCGAGGCCACCCAGATCTCGGTCTCTCCATGGTCGAAGGTCATCAGGTCGATGGCCTGCAAGAGTTCCTGGTCGCTGATTCTCCCATACCTCTCGCTCACACTCCTC
Organism: Desulfomonile tiedjei; assembly: GCA_016212935.1. Lineage (GTDB taxonomy): Bacteria > Desulfobacterota > Desulfomonilia > Desulfomonilales > Desulfomonilaceae > Desulfomonile > Desulfomonile tiedjei_A. The sequence continues at coordinate 6,787 of JACRDE010000223.1, forward strand.
TGCCGCGTGCTGTGCCCGAGGATCGACTCCTGTATTTCGGGGTGCATCCCTGAGCGACGCGCATTCGTCTTCCACGTGTGCCGCAGATCGTGAAATCGAGGATGCGGGTCCAAGCCAGCCTTGGCCGATTTCCTGTCCCAACACCACCGCAGTTGATCTCGGTGCGTCACGGGCGCTCCGTTGTGCAGGAAGATGTGATCGGTTCCGATGGCCTGCACCTTCATGACCTCTTCCAAGATCGGAACGAGATCCTTATGAATGGGAACTCTTTTCCACTGACCCTCTTTCACGTCCTCGGGGCCGAGGTAAATCATCCGCTTCTTCAGGTTCACTCTCTTTCGAGTCAGGTAGACCACCTCTCCCCGCCACATTCCCGTGTAGTACGCCGTTTGTGCAATGGGCCGAAACCACACAGGCAGGAATCCCAAGATTTTCTGGAAATCCTCGTGGCTGATGTACACCTGCCGTTCGCCTGATTTTTCACTCAGGTTCTTGACCAAACGAGCAGGGTTTACGTCCACGAGACGGAGTTCCATCAGCACCTGGAACATTTTCGAAAGCGCTGCCTTCTCCTTGTTCACAGTAGCGGCCGCAGCCCCGTCGTTGAGGCGATTGATCTGGTACTCCTTGATCTGAGGAATCCAGGTCGACTTCACGGGGAAGTCCTTGCCCCATTTCTCGACCAGATGAGCGAATGAATACTCAAGCCTCTCTCTATTCGGAGTGTTCTTAATCTCGGGATATTTCAGACAAAGCTCTATGCCCTTCCACAGAGTTAGCTCCTCCTCCACCTTCTCCTCGGTGCCCAGGTCTGGAGGAAGCTTCCATCCCTGATTCTGAAACATCCGAACGCAGACCTCACGAGAAACCGGGTCCAACCCTCGGTAATCGCCGGCCCGGCAAGCCGTAAAGATCGCCATCTCGATCCGCTCTGCTTCGGATTTGAGCCTCGCCTGTGTGACCACTCCGACTTCCTTCCCGAATATCCGTATCTTGAAATGCCTCTTCTTTCCGCGTTTCTTCACTGCCATAGGCGCATCTCCTTTCGGAGATCTGCCTTAGAAACCCCAAACGATCTCTCGCCTCCTTTCTTCAGGTTGGATGATACTTGCCGGACCTGCGGCATGTCAACGCGTAGTCCCTCTGGCTCATTAGATTGAGCCTCGATGTAGACCTGGATTTGCCTCTCGCTAAATCTTCTTTCTTTTGATGTGACCTGGACGCAACCCAGTTTTCCTTCCCGGACCAACTTGTTCACCGTCTTCGCACTAATTCCCAGAATCTCTGCAACATCTCTGACGCTCAATAATTTGGAAATAGGAACACGTTTTTCGTCTTTCCTATTTCTCGCGTCCTCGTTCAACATTCATGTCGTCCTCCATGTGTACCCGCAGGAGTTTCTCCTGCTTCGGTGCGGACTCTTTCGTCCACCTTGTGCCCCTCGCCTTTGGAGGTTATGGCGATAGGGCTTCAGCCAATTACAATAATCGGCTTTCATTAATTATAAAAGGCTGATGTAAATTTCATTAATGCTCATTTGCCGGTTTTCGGTACGTCAGCACGATCAACTTCTAACGCAAGGCTGCTGGGGCAATTAAACCGGCTGTTGGCTATTACTCAATCCAGGTAATTTTCAGCCTTAGCAATTCTGGTTACTCAACTATGAGATCCGTATGGGATCACCACTAGCCGTGAAAGGGTGCCCACAGCCACGGCAGAGGTACGGTACCTCCTTGCATTCTGGTTCCTCAGTTTCTTCTTGGCAGACTCCAGTTGCTATGGCAACCATAGTGTATCCACAATTGATGCATTCGAACTCATGTTCTGCACCTTGATCAAGTTGCATTGTCCGTAAGTCTCTTTCGGGGTCTCTTTTTTCCGTGCATTGCACATTTGCCTCATGGGCTTCTTCTTTCTTTTTTTTCATCATTTCTTTCCTTTTGGCCCGTATTTCTTCCCTATTGTTGCAGTGTCAGCGTACCTCCATTGCCGATATGTTTTTGATAGGGAGTTGCGGGACTACACCCGCCTTGTGCCCCACCCGACCTTTTAGAGAAAAAGGCGGCGAGGCCTGAAGCATGTATAAGGTCATACTTCAATTATCTCACGAATCAATCGCTTGTCATGTGTCTGGGGTCAGAAGTGAGGTTCCCACATTTAAGAAATATCATATTAAGCCTTTGCTCTGGCTTTTTTGTGCTCCCGCCCGATTGATGTGGTTCGCTGGTGACGTGCCACTTCATCTGCGGACATGATCTTTCCGAGATCCTCAAGAATTTCCACAAGCCAGTAAAGCATCTCCTCAAGCTTCCCATCGAGCAATCTGAGATCCACGGTGATGTCATCTAAATTACCCTCAGTTTCAGGCCATGGTAATCTAAAAAGTAAGTTCTCGAAAACATTATCAATAATCTGGGACAAGGTTCGGGCAGCCAGTTCCAATGTGTTCAGGTCCAGGGCATTAGAATTCGTTGCATGGCCCTCCGGGTCGCCGCCTCCAGACCTTAAGCTCCGGGAACCTAAATCTTCCAGAAGCCGGAAGGCCGACGGGTCGGCGTCCACTGTGTAATCCCTCAACATCCGGGCTGCGTCCTCCCTGGTACAGCATCATCGCCTTGGCCAAATCAGCAGATTCCTCTGAATAGTAATTGGTGCCTTCCGAGCGTTTGACCGGTTTGACAAAACCATTCTTTTCGTGCAGCCTGAGGGCGTCTTCAGACAACCCTGAGACAACCACAAACTGGTCCTCTGGGAGGAGGGGCTTCTTGGATTCACTCTCTGTCACAACAAATCCTAACGTAATACGCCGCAGTCGCCGACTATAGGCCAGCGGCTTCCGGCATTAATTTTCCCGAGGGAGCCTCGGGTGCTCGGAACAGGCAGCTTTATCCAAAACGGAAACAGCCAGTTGTTGTAAGAACGCCCCCGCCCGCGATCACAGTCAAGACGAATCTATCCGTTACAATTTGTAAAATGGGGAAAATCTGAGGTCAATAGAAAAATCAGCTAATGAACCAGATGGGCAAATTCCGAATTGAACGATACCCGTCCGAGCAGACGCCTAGATTCTCGACCGGAAAAAAGGTTCCCAAATTTATGTGGAGAAATCATCATAAATGATACCGTATTGATTTGATTACCTCCCTTGTTACAGTCATTAAATAAGACAACACGCTGATAATTAAATCTTATTAATGATAAATCTAACATATGAATAAGTATTGGCGAAAAGCACTTACGCAGCATGACAGGAATCAATCAACTGCGGGCCTCGATGCTCTCCAGGTGGACTTTCATTTAGGCATGATCATTGTTGAGAGGATACCCTTAAAGGGCATACTTCTTCTTTGGTCGGAATTTAAGAAAGCGGTATACTGTGCAAAATTGCTCAGATCGCCTCTCAGGTGCCTTCTCGTCCATTTCCCTGTGTCCACGGACCGAAGGAGAGAACGCGTCTGCAAAGCCATGACCCTCAAACAGCTCACAAAACAGATAGATACGCTAACATCTATTTATTATTTGTTAATCTCGTGGGGGGTATGCTGGACTATTCTCCGATTCAGAAAGTCGCTCAGAATCGATCTTCGTGCGTTTGAGAACGAATCTCAAGAGTCTCAAGGCTACGTTCACACCTGTCCCGAAGAGGTCGGTCGGCCCCAGCCTCAGCATAGGACATTAAATCTCAATGCCATCAATCCTTCTGAACAGTCGCCCTCCGCTGGACTCGATGAAATACAGGACCCGCAGGTTGATGGGAAGCCCCTCGAAATCCCCGACATCGCGGAAATCCGTGCGAAGGCCGAAACACTTCTTCCCAAGGCCCGCGGCGAATCCGATCTCACATACCGTCCCTGCATCAAGCTCCGCGCCGTCCAGCACGCCGAGGAGGGCATCGCTACCGCGTATTCCCTGCTCATTCATGCGGCCGATCTCCCCGGCCACCTTGGCTAGTGCGGCAACACGGTCATCCCAGTGGGGAATGGACTTTGCCTCGGTGACCATCGCCCCGAAAGCCTGATCCCACGGATCGAAGATCTGGCA
>JACRDE010000230.1 GCA_016212935.1 Desulfomonile tiedjei
CCGCAACCGATATCCAGGATGCTCTCTCCTTCGCGTATTGCTCCCAGGGAAAAAGGGTTTCCCACGCCGCAAAACGACGACAACACAGCCTCTGGCAGGGATCGGACAATGTCAGCGTCGTAATTCAGGGCCTTGAGCCCGGCACGTCCAGTGGGGTAACTGAAAAGTCCTTCCGGGGCGACAGCCACCTTGCCATATTTCTCCCGGATTCCTTCTGTGATTTTCTTTCTGTCTGCATCTGTGAGGTCAATTTTCATGGTTCAAAGTCCTTTGGGACAGAATTTCCTTCTTCTTGTGCTCATAAGCTCCGGTACGCGGACCTGCATGCTCTGATCCGCCAAAGCTATCGGAGTCGCTCAGCTGCACGGATGCTAGGGCCGAAATCCGACATGGTCATCAGCATTGCCTTAGAAAATCATAAGGCGTGGAAAAGATGTGTCAAACGAATTATGATCATGATAATGATGAGAAAACCTCATGAGTGAGGAGGGCCAGGTAGTGAATCTCTTGCAGCTGGAGACTTTTGTAGCCGTGGCTCGGACTGAGAGCTTCACCAAGACAGCATCATTGGTCTGTCGCACTCAGTCTGCAGTGTCAAGGCAAATCCAGGACCTGGAAAGAACTCTCGGAGTGCTGCTCTTCGAGAGAATCGGAAGGAAGGTCTCCCTGACTGAAGCAGGTCGAATTCTCTTCGACCAAGCCCCGCGTCTCCTTCAACAGGCCAAAGACCTCAAAGAGAGGCTGCGTGACTTAAGCCAAGGAGTGGGAGGTGAACTTCGCATAGGGGGGACTATTTCGGCAGCCAGTACCTTCCTTCCTCAGATACTAGCCAAGTTCAGAAGAACTCACCCGTCGGTGAAATTGAGCCTCCAGCCTGGACACACGCAGGTGCTGATCGAAAAGCTGCGAAGCAATGATCTGGATGCCGCTGTTTTAGGGCGTGAGGTGAAAGAACCGGACCTGAAGACCTGTTCCCTGATTTCCGATGAGATTGTGCTAATAGCCGCATCTGATAATCCGTTGGCCAGGAAACAGGCCGTAGAGCCGCATGAATTGAACGGTATGGAATTCATGTTTCGAGAGTCCGGATCGGATTCCCGTGATGTGATAAAGCAATGGTTCGACAAGCATGGTGTTGAAGTGAAGACCTTCATGGAGCTATGGTGACCGGATATAATCAAACACCTGGCAGGTGCCGGGTTGGCTTTGGCCGCGTTGTCAAGGGCCTCCGTTGAAGAAGACTTGAGGCAGAAACGGATTTCTGTGGTACGGGTTTACGGATGGCCCCTTCGCAGGACAATGACGATAGTGCACCACGTGCACAAATACACTTCGCGTCCGCTGCAGGGCTTCTTGGACGCGGTGCGGTCCCATGCTCAGTCCTCAATTGAGCGTTATCAGGGTGACCGGTAAAGTCACTCCTATTATCGACAATTGGCCTCACTCGGGCCTTCAACTAGGCCGGTGCCCATGGGTATTCCCTTGCAAATTTTACAAAACAGAGGATAAAAGAATAGGGTCGAGTGCGTTCAGTATCGATAAGAATCGAAAACACTGTACGATCTGACCACCTGGAATCATTACCAAATGGTTGACTCCAATCAACCCGGACAGGAAAGAGATCATGCCAATCAAAGAGTACTTGTGTGGAGACTGCGGCTCAATAAGCGAACTGCTGGTGGGAATAGGACGCAATTCGGACGATATCGCTTGCCGATCATGCGGAAGTTCAGAGTTGCAGGAGCGACTTTCTGCCCCGGCCCCTCCAGTGATTAACAATAATGGCGGCCATGTGGGAGGGTCCACATGCTGCGGCGGCAGCCCATCCAGCAAAGGTTGCGTGCCAGGAAGTTGTTGTGGCTCTTCCTGAAAGGCCCCGAATCTCGGGCCTCGATGCACTTTATGGGACGTGAGATTGCGAAACGATGCGGTATCGAGGGTGGGCAGCACGTGGACCAAAGATTTTCCTCGCTACCGCTGTTGCATTCTTTCAGACACAGACAGGAAAAGATGAGGTATGAATGACAACCAACCGTAACCTTGAAATGTTTGATGAATCGGAGGGCGTAGCTGTTGAGGAAGCCAAGAAGAAATACTCTTCAACGGTCGTCGATCACTTCACGAATCCCAGGAACTGGGGTACTCTGGAAAATTATGACTGTTACACATATATGAGTGGAACGTGCGGGGACACAGTAGGCGTGTACGTGGGCCTCAAGGGTGACCGGATAGACCGCATGGGGTTCGTCACAAACGGATGCGGACCAACCATTGCCTGCGGAAGCGCTCTTACCTGTCTGGCAAAAAATCTTACCGTGTCCGAGGCCAAGTCCCTGTCCAGCCAGAAACTTATTGCTCATCTCGACGGATTACCTGCCGAGAAGGCCCATTGCGCAGATTTTGTGCTCAGTACCTTAAGAGGAGCACTTGAAAAACTAGAGTAATGCCAATTCGGACCTGTCGAAGCATCCAGAAGCGCGTAATATCATCGTGGTGCGTTTCTTGATTTCACCGATGAAAGGAGCCCGCAATGATTGGTACAGCCCCCAAACCTTTAGAAGATATCCTGGGAACACTTGAGAAACATGTGAAAATTGCAGTCACCGGATGCAACGGGTGCTCCAAGGTCGCGAAAACCGGAGGAGAGCCCGAAGTCAATGCAATGGCTGAGAAGCTGCGTGAATTCGGAAAGGAAGTCCCGGTGGCTCTGACTCCTGAAAGAGGTTGCTACATTCACTTTGTGAGGGAAAAGCACGAAAACTCAAAAGATGCGCTGTCCAGCTGCGACGCTGTACTGGTTCTCGGATGTGGAGGAGCGACGCACGTGATGAGGCAGTACACCGAAGAGCTGGGATTGAAGATCGCCGTGAAAACCGGGCTTGATACCGTTGGACACGTGGACATAGTGGTGCCTGGCTCTCTCGCCATAGAGCAGTGCGGTGAGTGCGGTGAATGCATCCTGAACGAAACAGGGGCCATTTGTCCTGTCACCAAATGCGCGAAGAGCTTATTGAACGGTCCATGCGGAGGATCTGAAAACGGCAAGTGTGAGGTCGATACCGATCGTGATTGCGCATGGGTGCTCATTTACAACAGGTTGCAAACCCTGGGTGAGCTGAATTCGCTCAAGGCATATCGCGCACCGCGAGACCATAGAAAAATGAATCGGCCTCGCCGCCTTGTTCTTCGTTGAAAGGGGTGCATTCCATGAAAGTCACAGAACTGTTTTCAAGAAAGGTCTTTGTTCTAACCAGTGAAGTGGGGCCGATAAAGGGCTGCGTAAGGGAAACCTCTACTTCCGACGCCCCCGCGTTCCTGAAAGAAGCTGAGCTGGTGAAGGGTGTGGTGCATGCCGTAAACGTTACCGATAACCAGAGTGCAGTGATGCGGCTCGGCTCTCTTGCCGGATCTGTCAAACTCAAAGAGAAGGGAATTGAACCGGTTTATCAACTCACCTGTAGAGACCGCAACCGCATTGCGCTTCAATCGGAACTCCTTTCGGCATACTCTCTGGGGATAGACCATGTGTTGGCGCTAACCGGGGACTTTACCACGTTGGGCGATCACGCCGGCGCCAAACCCGTATTCGACCTGGATAGCGTTCAATTGCTGAAAATAGCTTCCGAATTGAAAGAAGGCCGCGACATGGAAGGGAACGTTCTCACCCAGGCCCCGGATTTTGCAGTGGGCGCAGTGGTGAACCCGAATTTCGATCCTATCGATCTTCAACTCATCAAAATGGAGAAGAAGATCGAAGCTGGAGCGCAGTTCTTTCAAACGCAACCTGTCTATGAGCCCGCCAGATTCGAGGCTTTCGTCAAGAGGGTAGAGGGGTTCGGCGTTCCCATTCAAATGGGCTTTGTACTCGTGAAGTCGTCAAAAATGGCGCGGTACATGACTGAGCGGATCTCCGGAATCCGGGTCCCGGACGGGTGGGCGAGCGAGCTCGAAGGCCTTTCCCCTGAGAGGTCCAAAGAGAAATGTGTCGAGATGTCAGCGAGAGTGCTGAAAGAAGTCGGTTCCATGTGTCAGGGTATCCACTTCATGCCAATGGGGTGGTCGGACGTAGTCCCTCGACTGATAGAAGCCGCCGGCTTGCCAAAGATATCGTGAGCGCTCCCCTGATGGTTTGAGAGCCCCAAATTTTGTCGGGGAAATTTCTGCGGAGTTGGGCCGAAATCGCTTCAATGATGCAGCGAGATTTTCCGCATGTCTCCTTACCCTGGGAAGACAATGGGGCTTGATACAAGTGCTTCTGATACGAGGCATTTCCAAGCCTGGTACAAGGTGGTTTGTGGACAATTTCTTCTGCTAATACTAATCCTCAATCAAAGAAGTAAAATCGGGGAAACACTACTTGTAAGAGGTGTTTCCCCGAACCCCATATGCGCTAACTTAAGGATGTTTGGCTCTTAATCCGTCATTCCGGCGAACTATCATGAAGAGTCGTTCACAACGGAACATGAAAATACCCTTGAAAAGAAAACCATGGCATCCTCAAAGATAAGAAATAAGAAATC
>JACRDE010000220.1 GCA_016212935.1 Desulfomonile tiedjei
AAGCGGCTGGAGAGGGCTTCCAAAGATGCACATAAAGGCAGAAAAGATCTTGCGGAAGAACTGAGCCTCTTGCAGCAGGCATATGCAATCCTCGAACAAGGTAAGCCGTTGAGGATTTTCCCACCTGCGACGGAATCAGAAAAGCTTAAAGGATTCGCATTCCTTTCTGCCAAGCCGCAGCTGGTGCTCATCAACGCGGGAGATGACAAAACCAGGGTTGAAATACAAGAAATTCGCGCACAACTGGAGCTTCTCGCCTCGGATCAGCCAGATTTGATTATTGACTGGCTTTACGCTGATGCCGAAGCAGAAATCGCAAGATTGAGCGAAGAAGATGCCCGGGAGTTCTTGGCAGAACTGGAGCTAGACGAAGGGGCAAAGGAGAGGATTATCAAGAAATCCTTCGAACTGCTAAAGCTCATCGTTTTTTTCACAGCAGGAGAACCGGAAGTTCGCGCCTGGCAACTTCAAGACGGTTTGACAGCGCTCAAGGCTGCCGGTACTGTACATTCAGATATGGAAAGAGGTTTCATACGGGCCGAGATCGCAGCATTTGACGATTTCAAGGATGCAGGTTCCATGGCCGCCGCTCATAAAGTTGGAAAAGTGCGCCTGGAGGGCCGCGACTACCAAGTGAAAGATGGCGACATAGTGCTCTTTCGCTTCAATGTTTAGGCTCGGAGGCACTTCGGACCTCTAATAACTTTTTTTTATTGATTTTTTCAGACATTTCGTGTATAAGCGTCTAAAATGGATAGAAATTACGGGTTGATACCTCAAGTTGCAGCCTTTGGAGCGGCTTCATCAATGGATACAGCCATAGAATTCCTGGGCGAACCCAGGATACCTTCACCATTGCGAAACGTTCAAACCGTGGCCGACAGCGAGCGGATCCTTTACGATCTTTCTGCGGAAAGAGTGGAGCAAGAGATCCGAAATGGCAATACTCCGATTTCTCTGATGAAGGCCGGCCCCAGAGAGAAGATATATTTCGACCCGAGCAAGCTCAAGTGCGCTGTAGTGACTGCAGGCGGCCTGTGCCCGGGCTTGAACAACGTTATCCGCTCCATTGTGCTGACACTGAACTATTCATACGGGGTGCAAAACATTCTTGGTATCAGGTACGGCTTTCAGGGGTTCATCCCCAAGTACGGCCACCCGGTAATGGAACTGACGCCTGATACGATAGCGGATATCGCGGAATTGGGCGGCACCATTCTCGGTTCCTCGAGAGGACCCCAAAATATTGAGGAAATAGTGGACGCCCTGGAACGCATGAATGTGGGAATACTCTTCACAATCGGCGGGGACGGAACAGTCAGGGCGGCTTCCAAGATTTGTGAGGAGATCCGAAATCGCGGAGCCAAAATCAGTGTAATCGGAATTCCGAAAACCATCGACAATGACATCAACTTCATGTCCCGATCGTTCGGCTTTAACACTGCCGTTGCAATAGCATCGGAGGTGATCGGAGCTGCCCACGTGGAATCCACTGGAGCGCCCAACGGCATAGGACTAGTGAAGCTGATGGGGCGACGTGCAGGTTTTATTGCCTCTAGCGCGGCGCTCGCAAAACGCGATGCGAATTTCGTGCTTATCCCTGAGTCTGATTTCGATCTGGAAGGTCCCAATGGATTTCTTGCTGTGCTGGAAAAAAGAATCCTCGATCGAAAGCACGCAGTAATCGTTGTGGCAGAGGGGGCCGGCCAGAAGTACTGTGCAGGAGATGGGACCGACGAGTCAGGAAATCCGAAATTGGGCGACATCGGGATCTTTTTGAAGGATGCCATCACAGATTATTTCAAGTCCAAGGGCATTGAGCTCAACCTCAAGTACATAGACCCCAGCTACACGATTCGCTCGGTGGAGGCGACCGCGGGCGATGCCATATTCTGCACGTTCCTCGCAGCCAATGCGGTTCACGCGGGAATGGCAGGAAAAACCAACATGGTGGTGGGACTATGGAACGACGAGTACGTTTACATACCCATCGATCTTGTGGTAACAGGTCGAAAGCAGGTTGACCTGAACGGAAAACTCTGGGGCAGCGTCCTGGAAGCTACGGGTCAGCCATCCTTTAAAGAGTTGTGATCACGATGAGTTACCAGGTTACGTCAATGTATCTATCAGCTCATGTGGTGATCATACTGTAAAACAACAGGTTTTTTACCTATCACAATGAGGAAATGCAGTCCGTAGGAACATTTTTGCGAGATCAAAGTCAAAATTGTGGACTGCTGATGAATTATCGTTTATGTTTGGAGAAACGGAGGTATGAAATGAATAGGAAGTTCGTCGTTGTTATTGCCGGATTGGTGTTCGTGCTGATGCTCGCAGCAACGTGCCAGGCCGGTGGGGTATTTGTGGCAACCGCCAAGAATGTCAGGGGAGCGTTGTACCAGGGCTTTGGCCCTACGCCGGGCCATGCTAGCGAGATGGCTGTTGTGAAATGTTCCCAGGATTCTTTTATACCGCCGAGCTGTAAAGTGGTTTCAGTTCGGATGGAGTGTCCCCCGCCGGTGTGCGCCCCTCCAATGCGGAAGCCCATTCAAAAATCCAAGATGAGCCAGAACTATCCTGCAGGATATGCCTACGGTCGGCCAATGCCTTAGCATGCCCACCGTTGAATTTTAATTGGACGTCAAGCCTCTCGAGTCTACGCTTTGAGGGGCTTTTTCATTTTCGAATCACCGGCCCCAGGGATAGGCCGCCGACAATTCTCGCTCGGGCCGCATTTTGAGCGAACAATCGGGTGCCTGCGACCTGGTTCGCATTGGCGGAAATATGCGAAAGTCTCCCGTACCCGGTTTTCTTTACACGTAGCCAGCTTTAATGTAGGATGCCGGCCATAATGCTTCGTGAATCGATCCTCGGTGGGACTGGCACCCGTCCTCGCCAGGCTGCTCGTCGAGGGACCGACCAATATAGCGAGTCTCCGGAAAGATTCGCAGGAGCACAAATGGTGCAGCAATTCCTGCGGTCTATTGTTATTCTAGATCATTCTTCTGCTCCGCCGTCCAATTGCGGGCAATTCAGGTAAATCTATGGGTAGAAAAGATTTTTCAGAAAAAAGCGGACGCCATGTCATCAACCGGAGGGAGTTTCTCGCAAGCACGGGAATAGCTGTTGCGTCTGCATTGAGTGGTGTATCCATCTCTTTTGCTCAGGAAAAGCGCCCTGTGAAGGTGGGATTCATTCTGCCGGAACAAGGGCCGTATGCAATGGAATCTCGATCGCTATTGGCCGGATTCCAATTATTTCTTAAAGAAAAGAAGCCGGATGGGCCGCAAGTGGAAATTGTCAAGAAAGACCCTGGCCCAAACGATGAACGTGCTCTCGAAGCTCTTGCGGAACTCATTGCCCCAAAGGACGTGCTTTTCATTGTTGCACCGCCTTCGCTGAAAGGGTCGGAGCAGATAATCCATGGTACAGCCGGAGCGAATAGGATCGTCTTTATAACAAATCCTTCTGTGAGGCTCGTTTCTGGTGAGATGTGCCTCCCTGCAGGATTTCGAATCCGTAGCAATACATATCAATGCGGCTATTCCCTCTCGGCTTGGGCGCTCAAGAATGCGGGCAGGAAAGCTTTCCTTTGCGGAGACGACGTGCCTGAAGCCAACGAGGTCGCGGACTTCTTCGCCTATGGGTTTGAGCGTTCCGGCGGAACCTTCGCAAACAGAATTATGATCCCACCGGATTCTCAGGACTTCGGCAAGCTCTTGGAAGCTATGAATGCCTCGGATGCAACACTTGTTTTCGCTGCATTTTCCGGAGAAAAAGCCGCAGGGTTTATGAAAGCTTTGTCGAATGCGGCGCCAGCCATTAAACAGTCGCTAATCGGCCCCGAATATCTCAGCTCGTTTCCCGAAACTGTGGATCTGATGAAAGGAACCTCATTATCAGTACGAACAGTGACCAGCGTAATCGAACCTCAGGAATTCACGCGGGTTCTGAAAGAGAAGACTGGGATCGAAACCGACGACGCGTCGCGGGCAGCAGAAGGATATGATTTGGCGCAAGTAATTCTCGGAGCAGCAAGCGGCATACAAAACGAAGACACCGATGTGGACAGCCTTTCAAAATCGATTGCAGAAATGACTATCAGCGGACCGAGGGGCAAATTCACTTTCGATAAGAATCACGAACCTGTCCTGGAAATGTTGGTGCAAGAATGGCAGTTTTCAGGCCAGGCTCCGAATCGGAAGGTGATCGAGACTCTGGGTTCGGTGAAGACTCCGGATTTGGGGTGCGGTCGCATAGGATTCCAGACAAAGCCAGAGAGCGAAATCAAAGACGAGGATCCGGTGTGGGAAGACAAAGATCAGTAGATCACTGTGTTTTTCGTCTTTGAAAACATAGGCGTTGACATGCATGGACGCTAGTTGGTATTGTCGGCCATAACAAGTTAGTCCAAACTGATGGGGTGGGCTGTATTTCTTTCAATATTGCAATTGTCTTTTCGCCCCGTCCATAGGAGAGTCGGTATGGTAACAAGAGTCATTGCTCGGCTTTTGATGGTAGGCGCCCTTCTTGCACTTACATGCGTAGCGGCTTCAGCCGGTGGCCCGGTTTGCCCGCCGCCAACGTGCGGCCCAGTGATGGCACCGCCTCCACCCATGTGCGGGCCGGCGCCCTGCCCTCCGTTGGCAGCGTGTGCTCCGCCTCGCCCGGCTTGCGGACCTCCACCTTGTCCTCCCCCCAAGTGCAAAGAAAATCCTTTGGCTAAGATCGTTCAGGGTGCGGGCATGTTGGTGACCGGGGTGGTATCTTTGCCGTTCAAACTGGTCGACTGCCTGATCGAAGGCATTAGAGGGCCCTCGAACTGCCGGCCGGCCCAAATGGCCTGTGCTCCAGCCCCCTGTGCGCCTCCTCCCCAGGCAATGTGTGGCCCCGCTTACTGCGGTCCTGGAATGGGACAGGGAATGGGAATGCCCAGACCTATGGGCATGGGTTATGGACGGCCCAAGGCAAAACGGTTCATTCCGTTTGCAGCGGAAAAATCAGTCCCGGCCAAACTTCTGGCTGGCCCCCCCGAGGGATTCTTTGGAGCTTATTGGTAATCTAGCCTGAGAACGAACGGGAAGAGCCCCTTCCCGTTCTCTTTATCCCTGCTAATTCCATCTCTTTATTCTGAAAATTCGGTCCTTCGCGTCGTTAAGCTGTTTCATTTTCTCTTCGTCCCCCTCTTCCGCGTCCGGATGATGCCGACGCGCAAGCCTACGCCATGCCTTCAAGACTTCTTCCTTGGTGGAAGTGGGCGGAACCTCGAGGATTATGAAGTGATTCTTGAGGCTGAATTCCATCGGTCTCGATGAAGCGGTTCGGTGACGATTAAAGAACTCAGGTGGAATCCGTTGCTCGGCTCGCCTGCGACGAATCAGGTCCTTCCAGCGCAGAAAGGCAAGGGCGCTTTTCAGCATGGTTTGAAAACGCCGTCTGTTCGAGTCGTCCTTTAGGGTCACCGGAGCGATCTTGTGAAGGCGGTCGATCATTTCCTCAACCACGGTGAGGGTCAATTGGCCGAGGAGGAAAGCTGAAGGCTCGCACGGGCTCACCAGACAATCAATGTTGCGTTTGAAAGCGACCATTTCCGGGCTTTCCCATTCCGAGTGCTCGTAACATCGACTGTCTGGGAATTGAGGCCATTTCGCGCACTGCCGGTATCCGCCCTTGACTTCTCCGTGCCAGTCCATACCCAGACATTTTTCAGGGTCCACATTGACTATCCAAACCCCGTTTTCCCGGTGATGGACAAGCACGCAGTCGCTCAGCTCTCTTTCTATCTGCCTGAAAAC
>JACRDE010000226.1 GCA_016212935.1 Desulfomonile tiedjei
GATTTCTTATTTCTTATCTTTGAGGATGCCATGGTTTTCTTTTCAAGGGTATTTTCATGTTCCGTTGTGAACGACTCTTCATGATAGTTCGCCGGAATGACGGATTAAGAGCCAAACATCCTTAAGTTAGCGCATATGGGGGTTTTGGGGGAAACTCTTCGCAAAGAGGGTTCCGCCAATCTTACTTCTTTGAATGCGCAGATCGGCTGAGGCCGCGTAGCAATCAAGGAATTTACGTCTGTAATCGGTCGGTGAAATGAATTCATGTCACTGTTCCCCGGTTGTATTGGCTGTCACTCGTGACACTGCATTTCTGAGATCTTGCCGTTTAGAAATGCCTTTGATCAACCTGAAACGCCAGGGCCTCATTCAGGATTTCTTCATCACGTCGCCCTCTCTTTTCGACGTCCCCGACGAAATGGCATTCGACGTTGTGTGGCTCCAGAGACCCACCAACAGTATGCTGGTGGACCATCTCGAAAAAAGGATCGGGAGCCAGTATTTGGTGGATCTTGACGATTTGCTGATAGGACGCCCTTCATACGTGAATCAACGTCTCTTCAACCGGCATGTGGTTTTGGACGCTATCCGGCGATGTAAAATTCTGACTGTGACATCCCTGCGTCTTGCCAAGCTCATCGAAAAACACGCGGGCCCTCACATCATGGAAAAGGTGATGGTGTGTCCCAACGGCTTTGAGTTCGCTCCTCAAATTCGACAACCATCGCGGCCGGTCGCGATACTCATTTCGTCCAGCGATACGCTGGCTCTCTCGACTTCCAAAGAAGCATTTGTACGTGCAATTACAAAGTTTTCGATCTTGCATTCACTTCCAGTCTATTATTTCGGTGACCCGGACACCTTCTCTGTCGATCGGTTCAGTGGAAGCCTCTTCTTTGGAAAAATTGGATTCTGGCACTATCATGCGTTGCTTGCTTCGTTCCCGACCATGATTGGAGCGGCTCCGCTGGAGACCTTCGCTGACGAAGCCACATTGGACTTCATCAACGGGAAGTCTGACATAAAAATGATTGATTTCGGTGGATTCGGGCATCCCTCGGTGTACAGCAATGCGCCTCCTTACACCGATACGGACCTGAAAGCCGGGATAATCGTGGAGAATTCCGAGAAAGCCTGGTTGGAAGGGCTGGCGGCGGTATACAACGACGCCTGGCAAAAGCTTGACCACGACCAGCACAACGTCATACAAAAGAGGAACATGAACAGATTGGCCGCAGAATGCTGGTACGAAGCAATTCTTAAGGCCCGATTACCGCAAGCCGTGAAGGGTTCTTGCCTCAAATTCCCAGGTGGTACAGTCAGTTCATTGATGAATCAGGCCAGGCATATCCTTTTTTCCCAAGATCATTTTGCCAGGCGATCACTGGAACGTAGGGCTCCCTCGGTCTTGAAGAGTATTGCAAGAAAGTTTCTCGGGGAATCGTAGGATCTCCTATTACTTGATAATGGTAGCTTTATCCAGAGTAAGGTTCTTGTGAAACTCTTCCCAAAATTCTTTTTCCGGTTTTCGCCATTCCGAACCGAACCTTTCGTCAAAGAATGACCCGAGTTGGTCCAGCGTCCTTTTCCAAACCGATTGGTAGCTCAGTTTCAGAACGTCTTCCAAGAAAGGAACCAAAGATTGGAGTAGATCTTTCGGTAGATATGCCCTCGCTCCGAGTTCTATGGATTTTTTCAGCGCCTCCGGATTTACGGCATGGGCTGTGAGCATGACTGCAGGCAGCCCCTTAAGAGAAGCGATTTCTAACAAGTCGAATCCCCTGACACCCATGATGTCAAGGATCACCAGATCATACGTGTAAGAGACCAGCAGTTCCCTGGCCTTTTCAAACGATGTGGCAGTGTGCAACGTGACATCAGTACACTCAGAAAGCAGTTCTTGGATGGTTTCCAACACGTCCGGCTCATCATCCACTGCCAGCACTAGTTTGTCTTTCCATATTTCGGAAGGTGCCATTTGCGCTCCTCACGTTTCGGGTAAGGCCGATTTCTAGAACATTGTCTCTGAAGGATAGTGAACACACTCGCCTTGTCAGTGCGCATTCAACAATGCGGATGCATAAAGTGCGAACGTCTTTAGTATCACCCTTTCTTCCCTTTGTCCATCTTGCGGCGCTCCTCGTCCCTGATCTCCCTGCGCAGAAGCTTCCCGACCTTCGACTTGGGCAGCATGTCCCGAAATTCTATGTATGATGGCACCTTGTACGAGGCAAGACGCTCCGAGCAAAACTTGATCAGCTCCGCTGCCCCAACACCTTTCGCATCCGTTTTCATGACCACAATCGCTTTGATACGTTCACCGACTTTTCGGTCCGGAACCCCCACCACGCAAGCTCCTATAACGACCGGATGATCTTGCAAGACAGCCTCAACTTCCGAAGCCGATACTCTATATCCTTTGTGCTTGAGAATGTCTGCCGAACGTTCCACATAATAAATCTGCCCGTCTTCTCCGTGCTTTACAAAATCGCCTGTCCGATAATAGATCACTCCGTCAATCGGCACAAAAGAAGCCTCTGTTTCTGCGGGCTTGTTCAGATACTCTTTCATTGAATGCGCCGACGTCACAACCAATTCGCCAACTTCTCCGCGAGGCAAAACCTCCAGGGTGGCAGGATCGACCACCTTGACATGTCGTGAAGGGAGAGGCAGCCCTATGGACATGGGGTCCGGATCCCCGAGGTCAGGCCGCGAGTAAGTCACGTGGCCCGCTTCTGTGGATCCGTAGACCTGATATATGGGTACTGCAACCCGCTGTTTCCATCGGCTGAGGACCTCACGGGGCAGGACGTCTCCGCCGCAGTAGCAATAGCGGAGGGAGCTCAGGTCGTAGGTTTCCTGTCGGTCATTTTCCAGAATCATTCGATATAGCGCAGGCACTCCGAGCATCCAGCGAACATGGTATCGTTGAATCGCATCCAGGATCGCGTCCACCTGGGGGACCGGCATAAGCACGGTTGTGTTGCCTCGATTAAGTCCCAGAGCCATGAGCAAGCCCAGGGCCATGATATGAAAAAGCGGATTGATGGCAATATAAACGTCTTGCCCCTCCAATAAGTGATCTGAAAAGACGTCGTCTGTAATGTCGTTTACATACGAGGTGTGCCCCCAATGGTTTCCCGGAACTCCTTTGGGAAATCCGGTTGTACCCCCAGTATAAAGGATGTATGACAAGTCTGCGATCGGATCGAGTTCTACCCGGGGAGGCGCTGGCTCATTCTTCAAAAGCGTCTTGAAAGGGATTGTCTCGGGTCCGCCCTTGACATTGCCGTGAGGGGTCCTGTCAAAGAGGCCTGCAACTAATCTCTTAACCGGGGAAACCAGATCCAGCAGATTGGTCACAATTATTCGTTTGAGTCCTGCCCGAGTGAATACTTCCTTTACGTACCCGTAATTTGTGTCGTGGCAAATAATTGTCTCCGCTCTTGCGTCTTTGATCATGTACTCGATTTCATGGGACGTGTATATCGGAGATACCATTACCACAACAGCTCCAATTTTCTGCACCGCCAGGAAAGCGATGATATACTGCACTGAATTGGAGAGATAGACGAGCACGCGATCGCCTTTCTTCACACCTAATTTGCTCAAGCCTGTTGCAAAGCGATCTATCTTGTCTTTGAGTTTTCGATAGGAGAACTTGTCACCGAGAAAAACCACGGCTGTATTATCAGGGTATTTGGCGCAAGCCTGCTCGAAACGCGTGAACGTGTATTCCGGCTGCACAGAAGTTCCTCCTCGTCATGACCCGAAATAGGCTGCCTTAACGTCGGGGTTGTCCATCAATTCCGACCGTGTACCTTCAACGACTGCTGCCCCGTTTTCCAGGATATAGCCGTAATCGATGATAGGCATGATCGGTCGCGCGTACTGTTCGGAGACAATGATAGTGGTCCCCTTCTGGTCACGTATGTCCTTTATCGATTTCGCAAGCAGATATTGGATGGCTGGGCTCAGACCGAGCAACGGCTCATCCAGGAGCAGCAGTTTAGGCTGAGCCATAAGCGCTCGACCGATTGCGAGCATCTGTTGCTCACCGCCGCTGAGAAATCCGCCGAGTCTTTTGGAAAGTCGCGTCAGTGCC
>JACRDE010000225.1 GCA_016212935.1 Desulfomonile tiedjei
GGAAATGGTCTTCGTAGTGGGACGCAACGGAGCAGGAAAGACGACCCTTCTCAGGACGATTTCCGGGTTCCTGACCCCAGGGAAAGGCTCGATTCGGCTCGACGGCAACTCCATAGCCGGGATTCCTGCCGAACAACTGGCTCTCAGGGGCATACGATACGTTTTTCAAGACAAACGGGTATTCACTCAGCTCACGGTCAGGGAGAATATTCAGCTCGCCGCATTCCCCACAGGCGAACCACTTGATGAAGCTATCGACAAAGTAACGAACATATACCCCAAGATCTCTCAATTCCTCGACAGCAAGGCCGGCGGACTGTCCGGGGGGCAGCGCCAGCTCCTGCTTCTCGGAAGGGCTCTCATTGGAAATCCGCGGCTTCTCCTCATCGACGAGCCGACGGAGGGACTGGCTGCAGGGATTATTGAAGAAGTATTTCGCATACTGGAAATGATGAAAGGACAGCTTTCTCTCGTCATAGTCGAGCAGAACCTTGCAGCGGTTTCTCGGCTGGCCGACAGAGTGTATGCGATGAAAGAGGGGGAAATAGCAACAGAACTCGGCAAGAGTGACGACATCCAACAACACGGCTTTCTGGAACAATACTTGTGAATCGGCGTAGCCGATCCGAATTCGGGACGCACATCATGAATTCAGCACGCGTGACGGCTCTCAGACGTTTTGACCTTCCTATTCTGGCGGTGGGCTTTTTGCTTCTGGGGTACCTTTTGACCATACAAAGGACCACAGATTTCATCATTTTTTGCATTTTCGTGTTGGCATACGATCTTCTCTACGGCTATATGGGGCGACTGTCATTCGGCCATATGCTCTATTTGGGAGTAGGAGCCTATGCAGCGGCCTTGAGTGCCGAGTATCTTTCCGGGAATCCATTCGTTGCCTTGATAGTGGCTATTCTATGCGGTGCTGCTGTCGGAATTTTTCTGGGTCCCATTATTGTGCGGACAACCGGCGCGTGCTTCGCACTTATCAACCTTGCTTTCAATCAGATGGGGTACTTTCTTGCTCTCATTGCCTTCGCACGATGGACCGGCGGCGAGGACGGCATGTCCGTGTTCTTTGACAAAGTCGGGCCCATCGATTTCAGCAAGCGCACGCAAGTTTTTGTATTCTCGCTCGTCTGCCTGCTCGCGATTGTCTTTCTCATGAAGCGCCTGACGAATTCTCCTTTCGGGATTCTTCTACGGACCATCAAAGAGAATGAGACCCGGTCACGGTTCCTCGGGTACAATACTTTTGTGTACAAATTGATAGCCTTTGTGATCTCCACCTCCATAGCCGCCTTCGCGGGGGCGCTGAGCATATTGAATTACACGTATGTGACTCCGAGCTTCATAGACACCACGCGCAACGTGGAAGTGATTTTCGCCAGTCTTATCGGAGGGGCGGGAAGCGTGTATGGAGCGTTGGTGGGCGGAGTTGCCTACATGACCATAAGTAATTATCTGCCGAATTATATTCAACGGTGGGAAATGTTCCTGGGCATCGTGCTGTTGATTCTGGTCTTCTGGTTCAGGGAAGGGATCTGGGGCTACGTATCGAGGTTCGCCTGCCGGGAGAGAGGATAAAGGGTATGATTAGCACCATTGCATACGGCCTGACCATAGGCGGGATTCTTTACATCATCTCCATCGGCCTCTCTCTTACTTTCGGGACCATGAGGATCGTCAACTTCGCCCACGCCCTGGTGTACACCGTGGGGGCCTACATATTGGTCACAGCGCTTCCACAGCTCCACGGGTGGTTTGTCGGGTCAGCGGCGCTCGGCATCCTTGCCGTGGTTCCCATTGCATACGTTGTGGAACGGTTCGTCATACGGCGGCTGTACGGAACCTCCATAGACTATGCGATTATCGCTACGTACGCAGTTCTTCTCATCGGTGTAGATGCAATCAAGTGGATATGGGGTGCAACACCGATCCCGCTTTCCGATCCGGTGAATCTCTATGTTACGGTTCTCGGCGTTCAGCTTCCCTGGTACCGAATTATCATCATCATTCTGGCATTTCTTGTTTTCGGATTGCTTGAGTTCTTTTTCCGGCGGACAATTGTGGGAAAGGTGGTTATTGCCGGTCTCGAAGACAAGGAGGCTGCACAAAGTCTCGGCATCAATGTCGACAGGTACTTTGCCCTGGTATTTATTCTTGGTAGTTGTCTGGCAGCACTCGGGGGAGTTCTGTATGCGCCAATTACGACGGTGCATCCATACATGGGATTTCAGGTCTTGCTTCTCAGCTTTGCAGTCGTTCTTGTCGGAGGTCTGGGGAGTTTACGGGGAACCTTTGTAGCGGCCTTTGTACTCGGCATGGTGATGGCAGTGACCGGCCGTTTCTGGGGACCGGCCGCGGAAACAATGGTCTTCGTTGTAATGGCGGTGGTCCTGATTTTCAAACCCATTGAGGTGTGAGCGCCACTCGACCTGGCCTTCCTCCATTCTTATATGGATAGCTGTGAAAA
>JACRDE010000238.1 GCA_016212935.1 Desulfomonile tiedjei
AAAGGCTTTGTTTGAAAGCGGGTTGCTCCCTTTGGATCTGGTGCAGATTCGAGTGACCTTTTCTTCACTGTTGCTCGCGGCGGTTTTTGCTGTTTATTCAAGATCTCTGTTGCGCATCAGTCCGAGAGATATCGGGTATTTTTTGGTCTTGGGCGGGGTCATAATGGCTCTCGTTCAGTTCACGTACTTCTATACCATAAGCAAGATTCAGGTCGTTGCAGCCATACTGCTACAGTATCTTTCACCCATAATCGTTGCTTTTTTTTCGATGCTTTTCTGGGGCGAAAAGCCGACCTTATTCAAATTCTTCTCCATGTTTCTGGCTATTGCCGGAACCTATCTTGTCGTGGGGGGATACAATCTTGACCTTCTTCGCATGAATCGCATAGGCATTCTAGTAGGATTGGCTTCCGCGTTGTTATATTCAGCTTACACTCTGCTCGGCGAAAGGGCCACGCATCGATATGCCCCGTGGACAGTGGTCTTCTACTCTATGTTGTTCGCTGCGCTGTCGTTGAACGTTTTCTATGCACCTTTCAACTACTTATGGGCTGGCTACACCGCTGAGCAATGGTGTTGGATTCTCTACGTGGTGATTATCGGGACCGTGCTGCCTTTTGGGCTCTACTTCGTGGGAATTAACTACGTGCGTTCCACCAGGGCGATGATTACCGCAACGCTCGAGCCCATATCCGCAGGAATTATGGCCTACTTCTTTCTGGGCGAGAGACTGGAAGCTCTTCAGCTGTTGGGATCAGCTCTGGTTGTCGCTGCAATCACTCTGCTGCAACTGAACAGGGAACAGGACGCCCTCAGTCCGGAAGCTGTGCGCTCAAACGAGGAAGAATCGGGAAGGAACCTTTTGTAAAATGTTCCTCCCAGATTCTATGGGGTTACGATGCTTCGCTGGCTTGCACCAACAAGTATTCCTGAATAAACCGGTTTATGTCGCCATCCAGCACTGCGCTGACATTTCCTATTTCGCAGTTTGTGCGGTGATCTTTCACCATCTGATACGGTTGCAACACGTATGACCTGATTTGTGAGCCCCAGGCGATCTCCTTTTTCGACTTGTGAAGACTTTCCTTTTCTTCTTGTTTCCTTTGGATTTCCAGGTCGTACAGTCTGGACTTCAGTATCTTCAAGGCCATTGCACGGTTCTTGTGCTGAGAACGCTCATTCTGACACTGAACAACGATGCCGGTCGGCAAATGAGTTATGCGCACGGCGGAGTCCGTTTTATTGACGTGCTGACCGCCGGCCCCGGATGCCCTGTACGTGTCTACCTTTAGGTCAGCCTCGTTTATCTGGATGTCCACGTCGTCGTCAGCAGAGGGATACACGAACACCGCCGCAAATGAGGTATGTCTTCGCGAGTTCGCGTCGAAAGGAGAAATCCTCACAAGCCTGTGTATTCCGATCTCGGCTTTGAGTCTGCCGTGAGCGTATTCGCCCTCCACTGAAAAGGTGACGCTTTTGACTCCAGCTTCTTCGCCCGGCAGCATATCCAGGATCTCGGACTTGAAGCCCTCGCGCTCGGCCCACCTGAGATACATTCTCAATATCATTTCGGCCCAATCTTGAGCCTCTGTGCCGCCGGCACCCGCATGTATTTCAACTATGGAATATCCCGCGTCTTCGGGACGAGAAAAGAGGCGCTGTATTTCCAGCCCTCGAATGTGCTCTTCAATGGATACCAGCTTGTCTTCCACTTCCTTCAGCACTGATCTGTCATCTTCTTCCAGCGCAAGTTCCAAAAGCACTGATGTGTCGTCCAGATCCTTATCCAGCCCCAGGAATCTCTCTACAAGAGTGGAAATCTGCTTTTGTTCTTTCAGAATAGCACGTGCGGCTTCCGGATTGTTCCAGAATTCGGAATCTTCCTGAGTCTTTTCGAGCTCGTTCAGGCGGGATATTTTGGCATCCAGGTCAAAGATAACCTCTGAGTTCAGAGGATCGTTCTCGTACTTGAGCTAGTCTTTCTTCAACTTCCAACATCGTTTTCCTCCTGGGGAAGGCATGCGCTTCCTACGAAAGCTTTCCCCTCCAGCCATTTGTTATATGGTGCGAAGCCGTCAGCCTCAACCGACTCCAGGGCTTCCGCCATTATCTTGAGTTTTGCGTCAAGATTGTCGACAAAGTGCACCAGCACCGCCTCTCTGGTGAAAGGTTTGACTGGCGCTCCAAATTGCGTCTCCCCGTGATGGGAGATTATTATGTGTTCGAGTTCAGTCAGCCAAGGTTTGTCCAGGACACCAACCTCTGCTGCTGCTTCCCTGAGCAGGTTCAAGCCGAGAATCACGTGTCCGATGAGTCTTCCCTCGGATGATCTGCCTGCTCCTTCGGGCTTGAGCTCGCGCACTTTTCCTATATCATGACGGATTGCACCCGCGATAGCAATGTTAGCGTTGATTTTTTCTTCCAGTGGAAGGATTGCCATTGCCTTGCGAGTGACAGCAGCCACATGCTCTATCAGCCCGCCCTGGTACGCGTGATGGACCATCTGCGCCGCCGGCAATTGCATGAAGTCCTCAGCATGACGCGTCAACAACTCCAGTACCAATTGCGACATCTCTGGAGGCTGCAAAGTTCCTGCGATTTGTCTGAGTTCCTCCATAAGGGTCTTCGGGTCTTGCTTTGACTTCTTGATCAGAGCGTCGGCATCGGGAATTTCCGAAGTGTCCACCTTACGTATTTTTTCGACGACAATCTGATTTTTGTCTTTGTAGTTTTCCACTCGGCCTTCCACCTTGACGTAGTCGCCTGCGGTGAAGTCATGGCCCCATTTGCGCATTACGTCGGACCAGACTTTGCCGGAAATGGAACCCGTTGCATCGCTCAAGACCACATCTAAATAGTCCTGACCGGATCTGGTTTTCCGAATTTCCTTTGAGTACAGCCTGAAATATTGAAGGATGTTGTCGCCGGGCTTGAAATCCTTCACCCATGTTGACAAGTCAGTAGAAGACTCATTCATAGCTCCCCGCTCTCAGGTGAGTTCACGTCATGGCTTGCCGCTCACTTGGACGTTTTCAGAATCTGTTGGATCGGGGTCGAATACTGGAGGGCGACGGATGACCGATCTTGTGGCTCAATGCGTCGAGACACTTTTCTATGAACCCGTCCATGTCGATCTGTTTGCCACCGTGGAGAATTGCGTAGATCTCGCCGAGTATAGGTGGGTGGAAACCTCTTTGAGTCGCTATTCTGTTGGCGTAGCGTGCAGCTTCGAAGCCTTCGATCGCGATTTTTTTCTTTCTATACTGTTCCAGCAACAATCTGGCCGGTCTAGCCTTACCTGGTTTTTCCTCCATTGCAGCCAAATCATGACCGAATTGGGCCGAACGCCCTCCACGGCAGGTCGCCAGAAGGTCTGCCATCCACACCTGGCTTTCCGCGTCGAAGGTCTCCAGGGAGGCTCCGAGGAGAAGGCCGAAGTTGCGAATCTCAGCTGTAACCAGAGTCGAGTAAGTGGCCAGGAAGTTCTCCGGCGCCCGCTTTGAACCCTCCAGCAGACCGAAGCCAATGGCATATACGTTCTTCAAAGCTGCGGCAAGAGTCGTTCCAATCACGTCGCCTGAATACACTACTCTGAACTTGGAGGTCTCAAGTAGGGGTAGGAGCCGTTCGAATGTCTCGTAATGCTCGCATGCGATCTGGGTCACGCAAGCGCCGCCCTGCACTATCTCATGGGCCAAATTAGCTCCGGAAAGAACAGATATTCGCATCCGTTTTCCGAAACGCTCCATTTCTTGACGTGCAGTCTGGCACGGCAGCAGGGCTGTCTCCGGGATAAACCCTTTGGTGGCGATTACGAGATCGCTTCCGTCCGGCGCAACTTCCAGCACCTTTATCAGCGTGGAATGAAAATACTTGCTCGGGGTGACGAGAAGTATCAGCGAAGTGTCACCAACTGCAGCCAACAGATCCGCCTCAGGTCTCACGGATCGTGGCAACGCAATCTCCTTGAAGTGCCACGGGTGCCGACCCTCGACAGTAAGCTTTTCAATCAGATCTTCCCGAGAATCGTAAAGAATCAGGGAAGTCTCCGACAGTTCTTCTTTCTTCAACAAATTCAGGCCGATGTGAAGAGCAAGCGTGTAGCCCCATACACCCGCGTTGACAACCGTCAGAGTATTACGCCCGCTTAGAGGGTAAATCCTTCGATCCGCGTGATAAGCGTAAAACCTCAACAATGATGGTTTTCGCGCGGCATAAGCCCTGCGAAAGATGGACCTGGTTACAGCCCTTCGCCTGGTAAGTAGCTTGAGTCCACGATTGATTGCTGCAGGCAAATCTGAGGTTATGATCGGATGAAACGGCGGCTCTTTCCGATATCGCGTCCTAAAGAATCCCGTGACATTTTCGACCTCTTTTTCCACATTTTGTCGCAGGGTCTTTATGTCTATCCATTCGCCTCCCGGCATGACTCTTGCCACCAGCTGAGTCGGATGAATCAGCTTGTTTCTGGCTATCTCCTCTATGGCGCGATGGGATATTCTCTGCAAAGTCAGTGAATCGTCGTTAGTAAGTTCGAAAGGCTCGCCCACGTCCACACTGACGTCTCCAAAAACTCCGTCCAATCCTCTGAAGATTTTGTTCGAGTTCCCGAGGCCAAGCAAAACGGGCAATAATACCGACCACCTGCGAGGAAACATCGACAACAGCGGAAAAAACGGCGAGTAAGTCAGGTGTGCGTCCTCCGGGACTGCTTCATACGATATGGAAACCGGGACGATCATTGCCTTGCCGGAGGCCTTTACTCCTGCAAGAACCCCGTGAGGAACATAGGGTTCTCTGAGTATGCCGTCTCGCGATCGAACCGTATATCGGCTGGTTCTCGCAAAGAGAACCTGGGTTTCCGCACTTTCGGCCAGTGCCGCAGAAAACCAGGAATATGCCCGATGCTGAACGGGGGACATGCTCTTCGGAATGGTAAGACTCCGAAAACCCTTCAACCAGTTGGATACCCAGCCCTTGGTCAGGCTGCCGGTAGCATGGACGACCGGCGCGGGAATTCCCATCTTGCCGATTAGTTGGCTCGTCAAAGCATAATCGAAATAAGAGGTGTGGCCGACGAAAAAATAACGTGGACCGTCAAACTCGAGTATCTTTCGCCGGGTCTTTTGCGGAACAGGCTTTGAGACGTCTCTGAACAGTGTCTTTGCAATAAACGCCAGCATGGCTGAAATCTGCTGAAAGTTCTTGCTGTCTACTGAAACTGAAAACTCGGACAAGGCCCAATCCAGCTCGTTCTTGTCGCCTTTGGGCTCGTGTTTCTCGGCCAGTGTCAGAGCCCTGTCGCGAAGAAACCTCGAGTCCAAGGGGACCGGAGCCGAACTCGCAAGAGTCCTCTTGAACTGTCTGAATCCCTCGTGAGACTCGAATAGCTGAATGGCGCGACGCAGTGTCATTCCTGTCCTGATCTCAACTTATTTCTTCCGGTCCAACGAATATCAGTTCACTATTCCGGTGGACGGCCCTTCCGGTCCACGTAACGGCCCACGGGGCCCAGGCCGAGGAACAGGTGCAGGCTGGACCTGAGGAGCCGGTTGTTGCTCAAGCCTCATCTCAGGGGACGGACGCCTCGGCTGCTCCGGGGCGCTCTCGGGGATCATGCCCGGCTGAACCGGTGGCTGTGGAGTCTGCGTTGGGGGATAGGTTGTTTGCGGCCTGGGGGGAGGCGGCGGAACAGGCTGCATCGTCGTCGGGGCTGGCGGCTGAATCGTTTCCAGCGGACGTTGCGGCAGAGGAGCGCCGCCGGAGGCCCCCTGAGAGGCGAATTTTATACTCACCAACACCTCATTGAACGTGGACTGGAATTTTTCCATGCTCTGGGACGGGGCAAGACACGATATCCTGAGCAGTGTCTGGTCCTGCTTGAAAAACACGATCACTATGTCCATCCAGATCCTGAGCTTGTCGTCAAAGGCCTGGATGAAGAAATAATAAGCCCCCGGAACTTCGCACTTGAACTCGCCTTCATCAATTATTCGGACTTCCTGGGTTTTCTTGCCGCTACCTTTCTGAAGGTCCGCAATGCCGTTTCTCAATTCTTTCAAGAAAACCTCAAGAGGATCTTTGACCGGCTTGTGAGCGGCTACGTGTATACGGTTTCTAAAATTATCTGTAAGATCTGGAGCCTGGAACACGACATAATAATTACCTTTGGGTTCCACTTTTACCCAAGTAGCGGGATACTTCATAGTGAATCCGTATTCCTCGCTCGTAAACACCTTGAAGTCCTCGCCATGACACACCGCTGGAGCTACAAAAACGGTAATCATTAAGAGGATTCGCGCAAAAAAATTAATCCTCGGCAAATTCATGTAATCGTCTCCTTTCGAGCGAGGACTCGTCCAAGCGAGTCGGGATCATATCAGGAAAACCTGAAAATCGTCAACGCTTTTCTCCCCCTATCCCCACAGGTGGATCAAGTCTTCAGGCCTTTGGGGCCGCCCGTCATTTGTAAACCGATCCTCGCCATTGAATTCCCTGGTCAGTCCATACCATCAGAAAGGTGCTTATAGCAATCCAGGCGCCCAGGAACAGACCCAGCGGGGCTGACAGACCATACAGGGCGCTGCCGTGCTCCTTCTTTACTACTATACCATAAGATATCATCACTGCAGCCATTCCTGCACACGAAATGACAAACAAGGCAATGTGTATCATTTCGCTCGTCTCGCTTGCCAGCACCAACGCGGAATAAACGAATATCCCGAAAAGAACGATCAAGGTCAGAAAATTCAAGCACAATCTGGTCATTCTGGGAATATTTTTTTCAAGGCCTCCGTAAAAGGTACGCTTCCAAAATCCTGCCAGCTCCGAGAAGCTCTCAAACGGCTTCGTCGTGACCATGTTCTCGCCTCTCAGAACGTTCAGCCTGAGGCCGTTTCGCTTGACCGCCTTGCTCAACGCGATGTCCTCGGTAACCTGCTCTTTGAATTCTCTCCACGTGCCGACAGCCTGATAGGCCTCCCTCCGAATCATGATGAAACAGCCTGAAGCCAGCGCGCTTTCTCGCGTTGCATCATTAACGTCCGTCAAAGAATAAAACGACGAAAGTCCAAGGCCGAGATGGAGGTGAACCGCGTTTTCGAGAAATCCTCTCTGTGTGAATCCGGGTAAAAGACTCAGCATGTCCAAGTTACGGTCCACCATGAAATTCACAGCCTTGGAAATCACGTCCTTTTCCAGGACTGCATCCGCGTCTGTGAAAAGCAAAATATCTGAGGAAGTTGTCGCAGCAGCGTGAAACATGGCATGTGTTTTCCCTGTCCATCCTGACGGGAGATCCTTGACTGACATTACCCGGACCCTGGGATCTTCTTTGGCCACGCTTCTAATGATTTCCCCGGTCCTGTCGGAGCTGCGATCATCGATCAGAATGAGGTCCATGTCGGCATATTCTGAATCCAAAATTGACTTTGCCGTGCGTTCTATATGGCTTTCCTCATCTTTTGCGGGGACTATTACTGTCACTCTCGGGCCTCTGGCACCGGTCCTGTGATGCGCAAGATTCGGCAATTTTATCTCATTCTTGAAGGCCAAGTACAGAAGAAAATTCAACCGTGCCAACTCAGCCAAAACGATTAAACAAAAGACTAGTCCGACCCAAACCAGCCAACCGGACGACATCTGTTTCCTCTCGTTAAAGCGGTCGGATTACACTTTCTGCTTACAGGATTCCAAACCGACCACGATGATGCTCAATTACCATAAAAGTAAAACTTCACCGACTCAAGTAAACATAGTGTCAGAACAAGTGCCGATCCAGCATGAGGAATTATCCCGTAGACGGCAACGCTGAGTCTTTCATGGCTCGCACGCCCTAGCTTGTAAATGATCATAAGGCTCCATGCGAATCCGATCCAAATCAGTAGCTCCTGGAAGAAATGTGTCAAAGAAGGTGGAACGGTTATAATCAGGGTTCGAAAAATTGCAAAGTCGAAGTTCTTGCTGACGAGTATCGGAAGCTGCACCCCTAGGTTGATCAAATAATACAAGTGATACGCCATAAACCCGGTAAGGGCTATGGGGAGCAAAGCAAGGCCGTATCGGGAGTAATTCTCCTGAAAGCTCTCATCGAATACCCGATGGGAAAACGCGGCAGCAACTGCAAACATGAGGTTCGCAGTCAAGAGCACGACAAAGAATATCGCTGTGAATCTGAGGATTTCCGGAAATGGCAGATAAGCCGTCAATTGAGCGTAGAGCGGCATTTTCACGGCCATCTCGCTCAACAGGCCCCCGATCATTCCTATGATAAGAAACGCCGTTCCAGTGTTGGTATGCCGTATCTCCCAGATTTCCCTCCCTGGAACGCGCAGGTTGAGGTTCACTGCTCCGTGAGGGCAATTCTTCACGCAAATTCCGCAGAGCTTGCAAAACCTGTTGCTGTGCAACTTCGGAGCCACCTGTCCGAACGGGCAACCCTCCCTTGTCTCTGTGCCAAGATAGCACTCGTTGGATGTGCATTGAGAAATGCAGACATTGCGATCAGCCCGCAGCTCCACGAATGATGCCTTGGACAGCACGCTGATCATGCCTCCGAGGCCGCACAAATAGCGGCACCAGGATTGGCGCTCGAAGATCACGGCAATCGTCACGGCGGAAACGAGCATGACCAAAAGGAGCAATCCCACGTTCAAAGGAGAATCCCTTATTCCTGTGGCCGTTTCGAACCAGACTATACCCAAAACCGCGCCGGCTATCAGCAAATCGCTGCGATTTTTCAGTGCTGTGGGAAACGGTCGCTCGAGGCTTATGATTTTTTTGGCGAGCTTGCTCAGGGTACCGATGGGGCAAAGCGAGCACCAGAACCTGGACCATATGAAGGCACCCGCAATCAACACAGGCCATCCCACGGCCCAACTAAACAGAGCGGCCGGATTTCTCAAGGGATCCTGAGGGCCCAGGAACAGTAGTACCAACAGTATGAAGAAGAAAGGCGTTACAGCGCTCTGAAACACTGCAGGGAAAAGAGGACTTGCCATCGCCTGCCGCACGCTTTGAAATCTCAGAAGGTTGAATTTGCCCGCGCCCTCAACTCGCTTCAGGTCGAAATATATGTCTTGCGGCCTTAGTACTCCGCCTTCTGAAACGAGCACCGCTCTCTTGAGGGTGGTGGAAAGCTCGATGTCATTACCGGGCCAGGAATAAGTGACTAGCGTTTTCAGCGTTTCTTTGGGGATCTCTACGATCTCTTTCCGTAGCTCCTGGCAGTATTGGCTGATGTAATGCTTCAACAGTACCGGAATTTCCCTTCTGCGCTTTCTGAGAGGCGGTATCACGACGGAACGCTGCATAAGAGAGTGAAGCAGAGGGTGCCTTTTTCGGGTGATTTCCGAGGGATTCAGTTCGGTGGTAGCTATGAGCCTCACCCTGGCCAGATGTGGCTCGCTGCCGCCGTAGCGCACGTATGTTCCTTCACCGCACATGGCTTCAAGCAACTGATCTTGCACATCGGCTGTTAGCTGTTCGATTCCTCGAACCAGGAGAGTTCCGTCTTCGGTGAGTTCCACGTACCCGGGCTGAATTTTGGGGCCACCATTGCCCGAATGTTCCTCGCTTCCGAAAAAAGTCCGCATCTGTTCGGCGGACGGGTCTTTTTCGTCCTCATTGTTGCTGGGACGCGAAGTTTGGAAGGTCTGCTCGTACCGGGTTCGCAGCAAGTCCAATAGAAGGAAGACCGCCTTGTAATGGTGGCTCATCCTGAAAATTGCGTGGGCCAGCACCTCTTTGCCCACTCCAGTCTCTCCGATTATGAGCACCGGTCCTTCCGAGTGGGCCAAGGATTCCACTCTTGCCGCAAGATGGCTGCGGACGTGGTCTCCAATGACGTAATCCGGAAAGATGTGTTCTTCCCGGCTAATCAATGCCTGAAGCGCTCGCTTCTTCTGT